>CAYSYY010000039.1:0-14452 GCA_964435265.1 uncultured Gemmatimonadota bacterium | reverse complement strand
GGGGCACCCTCACCAACGGTGAGGATATCGTTCTGCAGGTGCTCGAGTACACCGGCGGCGACCTGACCGTCGAAACCTCGATCCCAGTGCAGTGGTACGCCGATGTCACCCGTCTCTACGACTGGGACGGCGACGGACGGCTCGAGATCTTCACCTCCGGGAACGACCAGCGCATCCTCGGGTTACGGTTCGATCCCGCCGGCGGCGGGTTCCGGCCTTTCTGGCGGAGTCAGGATCTGGACGGTTTCATTCAGGGTCTGGCCCTGGGCGACCTGGACGGCGACGGGCGGACCGAAATCGTGGCCGGCACCTACGTCTACCCCAAACGCCATGCCGCCCCGCCGCGGCTGAGCATCTTCACCGATCCGGGGACCGGGGAGCCGCAGCTCTCCTACCAGATCGAATCCCCCCAGGTCGGGTACCCCGGCCTGCTCATCAGTGACCTCGACGGTGATTCCCGGCCCGAACTTCTGGTCAACGGCACCCGGGTCTACACGGTCTCGCGCGCTCCCTCCGGGAGCTTCATCTGCACCCATACCCACCGGCTGGGAACGGTCGCGGAACGCCCCGGTGAGGTCCAGCCCAACGCCGCCGTGACGACGCAGTTCACGCCGACCGGACAGCGGAGCACCGAACCGGTCATCCTGGTCCAGCTCCTGACCGTCACCAGCGGGGGAGCGGGCACGACTCTCGGCATCGGCCGCACCGTCGAACTGGCGCTCAAAGCCGAGAACGTCGGCTGGGAAGCCCACGGTCTCACCTTCCGTCTGCGCTGCGAAGACGGCCGGGTCACCCTGCTCAACGATACCTGGGAATTCGGGTTCCTGAACGCCGATGCCGACGTCGACAATGTGCGCGAACCCTTCGAACTGCGCATCCCCGCCGACGCCGCTCCCGGGCCGCTCACCCTCCACGTCGAGGTGAGGACCGACAACGGCCTGCGCTACCTGCGCACCTTCACCGACTTCCGGATCGATTCATTCGATCCCCGCTGACCCCCCCGGCCGGTCATCATCCTCCCGGAGTAACCGCCGGCACCTCGGGGGAAGATGGCGTCGGCTTCGGTATCTTGTACTCCAGCCCCAAATGGAAGTAGTGTAGGTACGGACGGCCACCCACCGGTCCGGATCACGTGATGGTATCGGGATGGTGGGATGTATGTATGGGGGAATGGGGAGGTGGAGGAGGCGTCATCAGAATGCAGTCGACCGTCATCCCGGGTCGACCCGGAACCGCGTACCGGTCCGAGGGATGCTCCGGTCCGAGAGAGGAGATAGCGCGTATGCAACCCCACCCCCTCCGGAGCCGATGGCGCCTAACGTCCAGCGCCCTGCTGCTCGTCATCATCATCGGTACCCTGTCCGGCTGCGCCGCCCGCTCACCGAGCCTGGATCAGCGGCACATCAGGAGTAAACTCGATCTGCGGCTGCAGACCGCGCTGGGGGGTAAGGCGATCGGCGAAACCCTCGGCGATTACATCCGCGTCCTGGTCAAGCTCGCGAGTCCCGGGACCGGGGAGGACCTCTCTGCGCTGAACCGTTTTGGAACGGCTTCACCCTTCAACGGGGCCATCACGACGATGATCATCGAGCCCGCCCGGATCATCGATATCGCGGCCCTGGATCGGGTCGTCTTCATCGAACTCCAGTCACCGAACGTTCCAAAACCCAACCTGCCACCACCCCCGCCCGCAGCAGGAGTGATCTCGTGATGCCTCGCACGCGCCCTCTCAACACCGCCCTGTTCGGATCTGCGATCCTGGCCCTGCTCCTGGTGACGGCGGCCTCGCCGCAGGAGCGTCCCGATCTGAACCGGCTCGATCCGGCCCTCAGCCTCACGCTGGCCAGGATGCAGCGTCTCGAGGTCTCGGGCCGGCCGGGAGATATCCCTCTCATGGCACGGACGGCGGGGGTTTCTGAAAACCCATCCGGGAGCGGCGAGCCCTGGGTAGAGGTGCTCATCAGCGGCCCCGGAGCGGAATCGGCGGTCCGCCTGGCCGGAGGTGAAACCGGCGCCCGCGCGGGTGCGATCACAACCGCCCGCCTTCCCCTGAGCCGGGTGGCGGAGGTCGCCGGCGCCTCAGGGATCTCGTACCTGGAGGCATCCCACCTCTGCTACCCCGCCCTCGATGCCAGCGTCCCCGAAACACGGGCCGACATGGTCCATGATGATTACGGCTACAAGGGCGCCGGCACGCTGATCGCGGTATACGATACCGGGATCGACTTCACCCACTCCGACTTCCGCAACGCCGACGGCACCACCCGGATCAAGTACCTGTGGGACCAGACCGACAACAGCGGAACGGCGCCTGCGGGCTACGCCTACGGTTCTGAGTGGACCCAGGCTCAGCTCGACGATGAACTCGACGGTACGCCGGCCGGCGCCGTTACCCAGCAGGATGTGAACGGGCACGGTACCCACGTGGCCGGGATCGCCGCCGGGAACGGACGGGCCACCAGCGGGAGCGTACCGGCCGGCACCTACACCGGCATGGCTCCCGAAGCGGACCTGCTCATCATCAAGGGGGGTGACGCGAGTTTCTCTTCAGCCGATGTCGAGGACGGTGTCGTCTGGGCGATGGGCAAAGCCGCCGCGCTGGGACAACCGGTGGTCGTCAATCTGAGCCTGGGCGGCCACGCCTACGCCCACGACGGTACCTCTCTCTACGAGCAGGCCCTCGTCAGCGCCACCGGCGCGGGCAGGATCATCGTGGCGTCGGCCGGAAACGAGGGGAACGACAAGATCCACGACCGGGCCACCGTCGTCAGCGAGATCACCCAGGCGGATTCGATCGGTCTCGATGTGCCGGCCTACACCCCCGCCAGCGGCACCGGGAACGATTACGTCAAAGTCGACATCTGGTATACCGGAACGGCGAGCATCAGCATCTACGTCCGCTCCCCGAACGGTCACACCTACGGCCCGATCAATCCCGGCAACCTCACTTTCTCGAGCGACCATGCCGACGGGCACGTTGCGGCGGCTTCGTCGAGCAGCGTCAACATCTACAACGGCGACAAGGAGGCGGTCGTCGTCATCGACGACGAAACCGCCGGTTCCGAACCGCTCGACGGCACCTGGCGGATCGTCTTCGAGCTGATCTCGGGCGACGAAGCCACCATCGACGCGTGGATCTACGAAACCACCCTGTACGACAACACGGCTCCGGCGGCGATGTCCGAGGGTACCGCCGCCTACTCGATCGCGGTCCCGGCCTGCGCCCAGAACGTGATCGCCGTCGGTTCCTACGTCACCAAGTGGAGCTGGGCCGCGACCAACGGTCTGAACTACGGGTACATCGGACTCAGCCGGATCGGTGACTACAGCCTATTCTCGAGCTGCGGCCCGACCCGCGACGGCCGCACCAAGCCCGACATCATGGCCCCGGGGCAGGGCATCGGCTCCGCCCTGTCGTCGACCACCTCCCCCACCCCGGCCGATGCCGTGGTCCTGCCCGACGACCTTCATCTCATCAACCAGGGCACGAGCCAGGCCGCCCCGCACGTGAGCGGCGCCATTGCGCTCTTCTTCCAGGGATCGGCGACCCTGACCCCGGCCCAGGCGTTGACCTGGCTGCAGGACGGAGCCGCCGACGACTCCTACACCGGCACCGTTCCCAATAACACCTGGGGCTGGGGTAAGCTCGATGTGAAGACATCGTTCGACCTGGGTACCGGTACCACGGACACCACTCCCCCCGACATCACCACCGGGCTGCTCAGGAACACCGTCCTGACCGAGTATGTGGACATCTATGTCTGGCCCCGTGAAACCCTCCCCGGCGTCCCCCGGCTCTGGATCACGCACTCCGGCGGCACCGATTCGCTGACCACCGCGTCGATCTCCACCGACGACGGACCCCTCTACGTGGCCGATTACCAGATCCCCGCATCCGGCAACTACACCCTGAACGTCCGGGTAGCCGATGAAGCCGGCAACGATTCGACCCATACCCGGCTCTTCTCGGCGGCCGGCGCCGGGCTCGGCGGCGGGACGCTGGTGAGCGCCGACGGTATCCTGAGCGCCGCTTTCCCCTCCGGCGCGCTGGTTTCGGGCGGGTACATCATCGCCACCCCCTTCCTGGCCCGCCGGATCGAGGAAACACCCGGTGGACTCGACGAGGGGCTTTCGCCCGCCTATCAGCTGATCCCCGACGGAGCGGCGCTCGCCCGGGCGGCCCGCCTCGCCTTCGCCTACGATCCCGCCCGGCTGAGCGGTGCCTCGCCCGAGGATCTGCGCATCTGCCGATGGGACGGCGACCGCTGGGTCGAGGTCGAGAGCTGGGTCGATCCCGAACGACGGCGGGTGGAGGCATCGGTGAGTGAACTGGGCGTTTACCAGCTCAGGATCGGCGAGTCGGGCGGCACCGATCTGCGCGTCGGGCTCGAGTCGAACTACCCCAACCCCTTCAACGGGTCGACCCGCATCCGGTTCGCTCTCGCCCGTTCCACCGATGTCGAGATCACCATCCTGAACGTGCGGGGGCAGCGGGTCCGCACCCTGCTGGACCGGTACGAGAGCGCCGGCCGCCATGTCGTGACCTGGGACGGTCGGGACGAGAACGGGCGCCCCCTGGCTTCGGGCATCTACCTTGTCGTCATGAGAACCGACCGGATGGTCTTCACCCGTAAAGTGCTGCTGTTGCAGTAACCGCCGTCAGGAGGAACGCACCGATGATGGAACTTCGTACCGTGTTCAGTCGACCCTGCCTGATCGTTCCCGTCGTCTTCGTCGTGGCGGTGGCGGCCGGCGCATGCAGCAAGAAGTCAACCAGCAACGGACCATCCGATATCTCACAGCTGCTCGCCGACGGCTGGGCGGCCTGGGAATCGAGCCAGTACAGCAGTTCGTACGACATTTTCCTCGATGCCGTGTCGCACGATCCCGCTGACGCCGAAGCCCGCAACGGCATCGGCTGGGCGAAACTGTTCCTGGGTGAACTCCACTCGGCGATCGGGAGCTTCGACTACGCCATTTACCTCGAGCTGCCGACTTTCGATGCCACCCTGGGCATGGCCTTCGCTCTGCGTGACTCGGCGGACTACTCCAACGCCGTTCTCAACGCCCAGAAGATCGTCGACGCCATGCCCCGTTACACCTTCTCGCATCGGGCTTCCATCAACTGGAAGGACATCCGCCTGCTCATCGCGCAGTGCTCCTTCCGGCGGGGCCAACAGTATTTCGACATCGCCCAGGCGAACGTGGATACGCTCGATCCGACCAACGGGCTCGATCCGGAGAGCCCGGCCAGCTGGGTGGTCGGAGGGGTGACCTACAACGCCTATCCGGAAGCGCTGCTGAAGAAGATCGAAGCTCTGGAGGCGGTCATCGATCCGTAGGAGGAACCGGCGGCTTCGGGCGCGGCCCCGCTTCCCCGGGGCGGCAGCCCGATTCAGCCGGTGAGCGGCTTCTCCGTCAGGTTCCGTACCAGGAACGAGATATCGTCGGTCGTCATCCGCCGGGCGACCTTCTTCATCACTTCACCGAACCAGGCGATCTCCCAGTCGGCTGCGGGGGCGCCGACGTTGCGTCCCTCCTCATTGAAGCTGCTTGCGGTGACCGTCCCGTCCGGCTCCAGGATGTAGAACACCGGGATCCCGCCGTAGTCACCGGTATAGCGCTGTTTCACTTCCAGGCCGCCGACGGTCCGATCCTGGTCGATCTTCAGGACGATCAGGTCCCGGGCGATGATCGGTGCGACTTCCTCACGGGCGAGCCAGGCTTCCAGCCGGGCGCACCAGCCTCACCACGGCGCCCCGAAGGTGAGGAAGAGCCGCTTGCCCTCCCGCCCGGCCCGCCGCAGGGCGTCGGCGAGCAGGGCCTCGGCCTCGGGGTAGGGCGCCTGATAGCGCTCCAGGAACGCCAGCACCCTGGCCGGATCGTGGTGATCGCCCTCCTCCAGCGAACCGGTCTCCTGGTTGGCGAGCACATTCCCGGCGGCGTCGAGGACGGTCAGGAAGGGCACCCCGCTGCCCCGGATGTCGGCGCCGTAGGCTGCCGCCAACTCGGTGTTCTTGTCCCAGCGGCCGATATCGACGGTGACGACCTCGTACTCATAGCGGAGCTTCTGAGCCACCGCCCGGTCGGTCTGGAAGAGTTCATGCAGTTTCACGCACCACCCGCACCAGTTGCCGCCCCACTGGATCAGGACGCGGGTGTTCTCTTTCGCCGCCGTCTCGAGGGCGGCCGCGAGGTCGGCTGCGGCGTCGGCCGATTCGTCGTATACCGGCGGCGGAGATCCGTCGCCGCCGGCCGCCTGCTGCGCCCGCGTCACGGCGGGCACGCTCAGCAGCACGGCCGCCAGAGCCGCGGTCACCTTGATTGTCATTCTTCTCATGATCCACTCTCTTCGCGCCGGGAACATCGCGCCTCAGACTTTGATGAAGATCCGCCTGCGCCAGAGCAGGACGGCGACGCCGAGCCAGAGCAGGACGTTGGCGAGCGCGAAGGCGAGCGAGCCGTTCATCGCTCCGGCCCAGGAGGCGAAGAGGTGCCGGTAGATCCACGCATAGAGCGTCATACCTCCCTCCCCGGTCCCGATCCGGATCAAGATAAGGCTTTTCACCAGCAGGATGGAACCGGCGAATATCGCGAGCGGATTCATCCCCAGCCGGATGAAGGGCTCGAGGAGCCGGCGCCTTCCCCGCACGTCCAGCAGCCAGATGGCCGTAGCGAGCACCTGCAGCGCCGCCCCGGCGGTGAAGAGCACGTACGAGCCGGTCCAGAGGGGCTTGTTGATGGGGAAGAAGATCCCCCAGACCGCACCCGCCACGAGGCCCGCCCAGCCCCAGACGAAGAGGCGGTTGCACACCTCGCTCCGGCTGTGTCCGGAACCGATCAGTCCGCCGGTGAGGACTCCAAGCAGGACCGTGGCGACCGCCGGCAGGGTGCTGAGCAGACCCTCGGGATCGTAGGCCTCGCGCCAGAGGTGACCGGGGAAGAGAGCGCGGTCGATCCAGGCCGCCAGGTTCCCCTCCGGGCTCAGATCACCGGCCCCGAATCCCGGCACGGGCACGAGCGTCATGAGACCCCAGTAAAGGAGCAGCAGCCCCCCGGCCCAGTACCACCGCCCGCGGTCGGTGGTGTACAGGGTGACGAGGGCGCCGCCGAGATAGGCCAGGGCGATGCGCTGCAGCACGCCGAACAGGCGCAGGGTGGCGAGGTCGAACCGGGGGAAGGCGTTCAACGCCAGGCCGAGCGCGAAGATGACCGCCGCCCGCCGGAGCGCCTTGCGCCCGAGTTCCCGCCGGCCCAGGCCGGCGGTTCGATGTCGGGAGAACGACAGGCTGATCGAAACGCCGACGATGAAGAGGAAGAAGGGGAAGATGAGATCGGTGGGGGTGCAGCCGTGCCAGACGGCATGGCGCAGGGGCGGATAGACGTATGACCAGCTCCCGGGGTTGTTGACCAGGATCATCCCGGCGATGGTCAATCCCCGGAAGGCATCGAGGGAGGTGAGACGCCCGGGGAGGGGTGAGAGAGCGGCGGAGCCCGGACCGGCCGGATCGCGTCCGGCCGGTCCGGATCCGTTGCGGCTCACCCTTCCTCTGTCTCTGCCTCGGTGTACTTCGGCGGCTCGGCCGCCAGAGACTTCTTCCTTGTCCGGCCCGAAGCCGGCGGCAGATCCTGCAGGATCTCGGCGATACCGCCCAGTCCGCCCAGCAGGGCCGAGGCTTCGAAGGGCAGGAAGATCTTGGTCGCCTGCCCGTCGGCCATTCTGGTCAGGGCTTCGAGGTACTTGATCGTAATCAGGTCCTGGGTGGGATTGCCGTCGTGGATCGCCTCGTAGACCTTCAGGACCGCTTCCGCCTCACCGTTGGCCACCGTAGTCAACTGATACCGTTCAGCGTCGGCGACCTTCTCTATCGCCCTCGCCCGGCCCTCAGCTTCGAGGATGGCGGCCTGCTTCTGCCCCTCGGCGACCTTGATGGCCGCCTCCCGCTCACCATCGGCCTCGAGCACGACCGCCCGGCGGGTTCGCTCGGCCTTCATCTGCCGGTGCATGGCATCCATTACGTCGGTCGGGGGCTCGATCCGCTGGATCTCAACCCGAACGACCCTGACTCCCCACCGATCGGTGGCGCCGTCGAGGATCTCCCGCAGGCGGGTGTTGATGAGCTCACGACTGGTCAGCGACGCATCGAGCGCCATCTCACCCACGATGTTACGCAGGTTGGTCTGGGCGAGCTTGGTGGCCGCGGCGTAGAAGTTGGCCACGTTGTAGAGCAGCTTCACCGGGTCGGTGGCTTCGTAGTACACGATGGCGTCCATCGTCACGGCCACGTTGTCCGATGTGATCACCTCCTGCGGCGGCACATCCACGACCTGCTCGCGCATATCCACTTTGCGGATCTTCTCGATGAAGGGCACGATGATGACCAGCCCCGAATCCATGGTGCGCTGGTACTTCCCGAGCCGCTCCACCACACCTTTCTGGTAGGGGAAGACGATCTTGAGCGAGTTCGCCACGAAGACGAACAGCACGATCGCCAGAATGATCATGATGTATACTGATTCCATCCTTCTCCTCCTGTTGCGGTTCCGGCGCGGGAGCGCCGGGGTCCGCGTCTTGGATGCAGGGATCTCTACTCTGCGGCCTCGTCCTGTTCGTCGTCCCTCTCGGGGGTGCTCTCCCCCGCTGCGAGCGGGCGCACCACCAGCCGGGTCCCGTCGACCCGTTCCACAACGGTCCACGTATCCTTCCCGATGACCGTTCCGTCGAGTGAATCGGCCCGCCACTCCTCCCGGTCGACCCGCACCATGCCGGTCGCCGCGGCGGGATCGATCTGCTCGATAACGTACCCCTTCTGACCGGTGTAGCGTTCGGCGCCGACCCCGAAGGTGGTGGGGCCGCGGTGCACCTTTTTCGCGAACCTGCGGCTCCCCGCCCAGGCGATCCCGCTCACCACGACGAAGAGGAGCCATTGCAACCATCCCGCACCGCCGAGGATGGCGACGATGAACGCCGCCAGGGCTCCCACCCCGAACACGATCAGGAAGAACCCGACCGTGAGCATCTCACCGATCAGCAGAACGGCGGCCAGGATCAACCAGGCCCAGGTCATGATGTCCATCTCACTGCCCTTTCCTGCAGGTCCTGTGGACCGGGCTCACGGACGGTGTCCCGATCCCGCCTGCCTTCAACGATTCAACGGGTATACGCAGAACCCCCGCGGAGTTTCACCTCATTGCAGATCCACCAGGTAGATCAGGGTGCGCTCCGGCCACACCCGGATCCGCTCGTGCCGGGTATTGTAGCCGAAGACCGGCTGCTCCATCAGGTAGTATGTTCCCTCGTGCCAGGCGATGGCCCGGATCGGGTAGTTGGCGGGAACCGTGCGTACGGTCGCCCCGCTCCCGGGATCGAGCCAGGCGATCGCCTCGCGGCCGGCCGCCACCAGATGCTCGCCGTTCCAGGTCAGTCCCCCGTAACCGGTCTCCGCGGGTTCGATCTCCCGGACGATCCCCCCGGTGGCCGGGTCCACGGCGCTGATCTTCCGGGTGTGCAGCACCCAGAGCAGTCCGTCCGCCCAGGTGATGGCGTGGGCGCCGTAGTACCGGTTCACCTTCATCTCTTCGGTCACGATCTCGCGCACCACCCGGCCCGTGCGCGGATCGATGACGTAGGTCGGCAGCCCCGCCGTCCAGCCGTACTGCATGGCGTAGAGCCAGCGGCCGTCGGTCGTCAGCCCCCGCACCGATCCCTCCACCAGGTCTGAGAGCACGAGGCTGTCCCGAACCGCCCCCGTCCGGAGATCGCACCGGTAGAGAGTGCCGGTCTGGGCCACCCAGAGGTCCGGGCCCAGGACCACCAGGGCCGAGGGCACCTGCTCCGAGGGCGCCGGCAGGGTGCGGATGTCACCGGTATCCACGATCCGCCCGGGGCGCGGATCGGGCGTGTCCCACTCCTCGCCCCGGCGGTAGAGGTCGTAGCGGCGCCGTGCTTCGTCGAGCTGGGCGATGAAGGGATCCGGCTTCATGTACCCGCTCCAGCGGAAGACCTTCTCGCGCTCCGAGCCGATGGCGATCAGGCTCGGATAGGCGCTGACGTTGAAGAAGCGGGCGATATCGGGGGTCGAGTCCCGGTCGACGGTGACCCAGTGGAACTTCCTGCTCTCCGCCGCGACCGCGGCGTCACTGAAGGTGGAATCCTCCAGCACGCTGCACCAGTGTCACCCGTGGTAGGTGAAGTAGAGCAGGACCGGCCTGCCGTCCAGGGCCGACCGGCGCATCGCTTCGTCGACGGTCTCCTCCCAGGCGATCCCGCCGGCGCTGCAGGCCAGCGCGGTCACTGCGATCGTACCCAGGATCAGACCTCGTGCGGATGGAGTCATGGGTGATTCGCTCCCGGCTCAGGTGGTCGCGTGCCGTCGGTGCGAGCCCTGCGATCGGATCGGACCGGCCGCGGGATCGGTTCCGATAGTAGGCTCTAAGTACACCATTCCGCAATTGCGCTCGCATTCGAGGGCCGCTGCAATCCACCCTGCGGCGTTGCTCGTCGTCGCAATAGTCACCGCTATTCCTCCTCCTCTTCCTCCTCGCGCCTTGCCGGCCGGTCGCCTCGAACCTCTCGGTACGTTACCGTATTTACGGAACGGTGTACCAAGCCGGAGACCTGTATATTCCAAAAGAGAGGAGAGATCACCCGTGCTGACAACCGATCCCGACACGAACTGCGATCCCGGCGAGAATCCCGCGGCCGCCGCGGATCCAGATCTGGCCGCGATCCGCACCGCCCATGCCCGGATCACCCCTCATCTCCACCGCACCCCCGTTCTGACCTCGGCGGCTCTCGATGCCCTGACCGGGGCGGCGCTCTTCTTCAAGACCGAGAACTTCCAGAAGGGCGGCGCCTTCAAGGCACGAGGGGCGGTCAACGCCGTCCTCGGGCTCGATGAGCGCGAGGCCGCCCGCGGGGTCGTGACCCATTCCTCCGGCAACCACGCCGCGGCCCTGGCCTTCGCGGCCCGGCTGCGAGCCATCCCCGCCCATATCGTCATGCCGATGAGCGCGCCGGCGGTGAAGAAAGCGGCCGTGGCGGGATACGGTGGGATCATCACCGAGTGCGAACCGACGCTGGCCGCCCGGGAGGCCACCGCCGCCCGGGTGATCGCCGAGACGGGGGCGATCCTCATCCACCCGTACAACAACGCTGCCATCATCGCCGGCCAGGCCACGGCGGCGGTCGAACTGCTCGAAGATACCGTCGGGCTCGATCTGCTGCTCGCCCCGGTGGGCGGCGGAGGCCTGGTTAGCGGAACGGCCCTGGCCGCCCGCTTCCTGGCGCCCGGCACCCGGGTCATCGCCGCCGAACCGGCCAATGCCGACGACGCCTGTCGCTCCCTTCGGGCGGGACGGCTGCTCCCGGTCGGGACCGCCGACACCATCGCCGACGGCCTGCGCACCCAGCTCTGCGAACGCACCTGGCGGATCATCAGCGCCCACGTGGACGACATCGTCACGGTCAGCGAAGAGGAGATCGTGGCGGCCATGCGGCTGGTGTGGGAACGGATGAAGATCATCATCGAACCATCCGCGGCGGTGCCGGTCGCGGCCGTCGTCGCGGGCCGGCTGCCGGTCGCGGGACGGCGGGTCGGGATCATCCTGAGCGGTGGGAACGTGGATCTCGGGAACCTGCCCTTCTGAGGGAGCGGGAACATGGAGCAGGAGAAACGGATAACCTGTCCGGAACGGGGCGAGATCGTCCTGCGCCCCCTTCACTCGGCCGAGGATTTCGACCGGTGTGTCGCCCTGCAGAAAGAGACCTGGGGCGAAGACTTCACCGAAGTGGTACCTCCCTCGCTGCTCATGGTGAGCCAGAAACTGGGTGGAGTGGCGGTCGGGGCCTTCGATCCCGCGGGGCGCCTGCTCGGATTCGTCTTCGGCATGACGGGGGTTGAGGGGGGGCGCATGATCCACTGGTCGGATATGCTGGCGGTACGTCCCGAATGCCGGGGGGCGGGACTGGGCCGTCAGCTCAAGCTCACCCAGCGCGAGCGGCTCCTCGAACTCGGGGTCGGGGTCATGCGGTGGAGCTGCGATCCCCTGGAAGCCGCGAACGCCCATCTGAACATCAACCGGCTCGGCGCCCGGCCGATCGAGTACCTCGAGAACATGTACGGCGAGACGACCGGCAGCACCCGCCATGCCGGCATCGGCACCGACCGGTTCATCGTCGAGTGGGATCTGACCGGGGAACGCGTGCAGGCGGCGATCGCTGAACGGCGTTCGATCGATCCCGCCATCGCCGCCGGGGTGCCGGTGGTGAATACGTCGGCCGGCACGGGCGATCCCCTGACCGGTTCCTTCGACCTGCCCGACCTGCCCTCGATCCGGGTGGAGATCCCGGCCGATATCCAGGGAACCAAGACCGCCGATCCTCAGGCCGCCCGGGCCTGGCGCGCCTGTACCCGGCATACCTTCCGGCACTATCTGGAAGCGGGGTACGCGATCGAAGGATTCCTCACCGACGCCCTCTCGGGCCGCTGCTTCTATTTCCTGAGCCGGATCGTGAACACGCCCCCCCGGCCTTTCGTCGTCGAGGTGTCGGACTCCTGAGATCGGGGCTCCGACGTATCGGTGAAGGAGACACCGCGGGCTCCGCCGGGAGACCCGTATGGAACGCCGGTCCGATCGGTTTCGCCGGTCGCACGATCACGCGTCCCGCCATACCAACATTACCCCCGTTCCGGTTCTGGTTCTGGTTCTGGTTCTGGTTCAGGTCCTCGTGCTCCTCTTTCCTCTCATTACCTCGGCCCAGGAGAACACCGCCGCCATCCGCGGCCTGGTCACCGAGGCCGGAACCGGCGCGCCGCTCGCGAACGTCAACCTGCTCCTGCTCACCGCCGACGGCGACACCACCCGCATGGGGGCGGTGACCGGCTCCGACGGCCGCTACCGGATCCTCTTCGTCCCCCCCGGCACCTATCTCCTGCAGGCGGGCATGATGGGTTACCGGACCCTGCGGGTGCGCGAGTTCGTCGTCGGGACCGACCGCTCGTACGAGCAGGACTTCCATCTCGAACCGATCGTGCTGGAATCGGGGCACGTGGTTACGGTCACCGCCCCCCTCGACGTTCTGCGGCGCGACGTGACCTCCTCACGAGACGCCCTCACCACGCAGCAGATGATGGACCTGCCGGTCTTGAGCACCACCGACATCCTGGCTCTGCAGACGACCTTCTACGTCGAGCAGGGGTTTCTGAACGATATCCCCGGCTATTACGACCGGGGACTGCAGCAGCTGCATGTGCGCGGCGGCCGCAACGCCGAGGTGGCTTTCATGATCGACGGCCTGCAGGTCACCAACCTCGTCTTCGGCGGTCAGGCGATGAAGACCAATCCCACCGCCCAGGAGGAGATGGTGGTCATGGCCAGCGGTATGAGCGCCGAGTACGGCAACGCCCTGAGCGGGGTGGTGAACTTCGTGACCCGTACGGGGGGACCGCGCTACGAGGGCAACCTCGAGATCCTCTCGAGCGAGCTGAGCGGAGCCGCCTGCGACGACGCCCGCGATATGACCACCGGCCGCGGTTTCCTGGGCGGTCCGGTGTCGGGCGTGCCCGGTCTCACCTTCTTCCTCTCCGGCTCGGCCACCACCGCCCGCGATTTCCTGGTGCACAAGGACGACATCGTCTACGACCTCGAGGTCGACCCGCGCGATCCTTCGAGCCGCCGGCCCGATATCGAGTATGATGCGATGCCCGATGACTGGAGGGCGTTCGATCCCGCCGTGCACGATCCCTACCGGCAGCGTGAGACCTCAACCGGGTACGGCTGGCGGATCTACCCCGCCGACATCTTCAGCGGCTGGATCGGCTACGGCATCAACACCGAGTGGGATCTGCTGGTCAACCTCTCCCAGCAGCTGGGGCGCACCATGCGCCTGAAGCTCTCGTTGCTGCGCAACGGCTGCTCGCGGATACCGTACACCGACCAGTGGCGCTACTCGATGCTCTGGGGACTCCCCGGGGAGGTGCAGCGGAACTGCCTCTGGGGGACCGAGCGGTGGGACGCCGAGGCCGTCGATCCCTGGAGCGGCGATCCGAAGTACCGGACTCAGGCTGAACGCATCATCCCTTCCACCGGTCTGACCGATTTCGCCAACGAGAAGAACCGGCTCGAGACCGACCACGCCCGCCTGGCGGCGGTGTGGACCCACCAGCCCGGGCCGAACACCTACTACACCCTGCGTTTCTCCTACCTGGATTATGCGCGCACCATGCGGGTGAAGCGGTGGGTCAACGAGGACGGCTGGACGCCCCGCTTCGAGCACCTCTACCAGGACTCCACCTGGGCGTTCGGTGACGCCATGCACCAGGTAACACTGTCGCCCGTCCCCTACACCGCGGGGGACGACCACGACCGGGAGTTCGGTTACTTCCCCATCGGCGGGGCCGGTTTCGGCTCCGACGGTTCCGACCGCTACTATTCCGACCAGTTCGATATC
>CAYSYY010000038.1:0-14530 GCA_964435265.1 uncultured Gemmatimonadota bacterium | reverse complement strand
GAGTTGAAGATGGTGACCGGCACCTCGATGCGATCCCCCGGCGCGAGGAAACGAGGGAAGGTGGGGGTGAGCACGATCGGCTCCGAGACCAGCACCTCCTTCGCGGCGGCGCCGAAGCGGGCCCCGGCCGAGGCCACCGCCATGATCCGCAGGGCGCCGTTGAATTCGGGCACGTCGAAGGTAGTCCGGACCCGTCCCTCGCGGTCGACCGGAAGCAGACCCGACCAGAGGGCGACCGGCTTTATTCGCCGGGCGGTCACCGGGCTGAGGTGCTCCAGCCGCATCATGGCCATCCGGTCGCCGCCGGTTTTGGAGATGACGGGAGCGGCCGCCAGCTCGGGCAGGAGCAGGGCGAAGATATCGTAGGTGGAGACGTCCAGGCTCTCCTTGCCGTGGAAGAAACCGACCGGATCGGGAGTCGCGAATCCGGTGAGCTGGAGGATGCCTTCGTCCACCGCGGCTATGGTGACCATAGCTGCTGCGGCCGGCGCCTGGCCCGAGCCGGTTTCGGTCACCGCCAGCTCGATCGCGAGCGGCTGCCGGGGGCGGGTGCGCTCCGGGGCCGAGAGGTCGAGTTCGAGCCGGCCGGAGGAGATGTCGACCATGAGGGGGACCGTCCCCCAGGCGCGCAGCGGCGAACCGGGGTCGGCGGCATCGCGGGCGCGCACCAGGGTGGCCGTGATGTAGACGTTCGGCATGTACTCCGGGAGCACCCGGATCGGGATCTCGGCGGTGTTCTCCTCGAGCCGCACGGTCCGCGACCAGAGAACCTTCTCCCGTTCGACGGTCAGGATCAACTGCCCGCCGAAGGGGGCTTTGATCAGCACCCGGGCCTCGGACCCCGGCCGGTAGGAGGCGGCGTCGAGTTCCAGTTCGACCACCCCCGGCCGTTCCATCGACCAGGGGGTGTAACCCCAGCCGGAGGCGTAGAACGTCAGGGCGGTGCGGGCGCCGGAGCCGGGATCGGACAGGATCACCCGGAACTGACCCCACTCCGGAGGGGTGAAGGCGAAGCTGCCGCCGCCCCCCTGCGGGGTGAGCTCGACGGTTTCGATCAGCTCGGGCTGGCGCTCGGAGACATAGCGGTACCGCCCGCTGGTGTCACGGATCAGCGAGGAGTGCCAGCGCAGATATTCGAACCGTGCTTCGAGCCGTTCGGGATCCACCCGCTCGCCGTCGGGAGTGAGGATCACGAACTCGAACTCCTGCGGCGAACCGATCTCGGCATAGCCCTCCTGCCGGCGCCGCACGCCGAGGTACCAGGGGTAGGGGTGGACCTCGACGGTGTGCAGGGCGGTCACGGCGCGACCGCCGCTCTCGCGCACGGTGGCCACGACGTGTCCCTGCAGGGCGGCCGGCGGCCGCAGGGTGGCGGGGATGCTGAAGGTGACCTGGCCGCGGCCGGCGGCGTCGAGCTGCCCCGCGTCGGCTGTGAGCTCGTACCCGGTGAACTCCAGTTCGGGATCGCCGAAGGCCCAGGTGGTGTAGCCCGTCGGGGCGAAAGCGATCGGCTCGAAGAGCATGCCGGCTTCCATGGCGCGTCCGGCCGCCGGCGGCCCGAAGAGCATGGTGCCGGTGACCGTCACCTCGACCTCGTCGCCCTGCCGGTAGCTGTCCCGGTCGGTGGCCACCTCGACCCTGATGCGGTCGGGGATGAACTCCTCGACGCTGAAGGCCAGCTGGCCGATCGAGGTCTCGTCGGCGGCGTAGAGATCGGCCTGGTACCGGCCGGTCGGCGCATAGGTCGGGATGTCGATCGTGAACTCGACTGTTCCGGCCTGCAGGCGCCGGGCCTGCTTCTCCTCCAGGGTACGCCCGTCGGGGCGGACGATCTCGAGGCGGACGGGGAATGATTCGGGCACCCGGTTCTCGGGCCCGCGGATGAGGCAGGCTACGTGGGCGGCATCGCCCGGCCGGTACACCCCGCGGTCGCCGTAGAGGAAGGCCTCGTACCCGCGCTGCACGTGGGGGCGCCCGCCCACGTCGAAATCGGCGGTGGCGACCTCACAGTCCGCGAAGAGCAGGAAGGAGAACTCCTCGCCTCGTTCGGCCAGGACCAGGTAGGGTTCGAATTCCTCCGACCGCGCGGCCAGGCCGGTAATGACGGCGCTCCCGCCGCCGTCGGTGCGGGCCGCACCCATCACCTGGTTGCTGCTGCTGAGCAGGCTCACATCGATCCCGGGCAGGGGCTCCAGGGTCGTGGTGGAGAGGGCCCAGAGATGCAGTTCGTCGGACGAGCGCTTCCCGATCAGGCCGATGTCGGTGAGCAGGACGGTCTTGGAATCAGAGCTCCAGTACCGCCCCTCACCCCGGACCATGAGCTTGAAGAGACCCGCCGGGTGGTTCCGGAGGAAGTCGCTGAATTTGACCGCGATGGTCCGCGTTTCGTTCTGAGGGATCGAGAGCTGGCGGGTGTCGTTCCAGACGGTGTACCCGTAACTGCCCACACTGCTGTAGTACCAGGTGCCGTGCTGAAGATACTGCACCAGGTTGTTCCGGTAGATCCTGGCGACCTCGAGGTGCAATCCGGTGAGGTTGACCACCTCGATCCCCACGTTGTGCAGACCCTCGCGGGCGAGGAAGGTGCCGGGCGAGGAGAAGGACAGCGACGGGCGCAGGTCGCCCATGACGACCGGCTGGCGGAAAGACCGCCGCAGGCGCGAGCCGTCCTGCCCGCGCAGTCCCTGCTCGATGAGTACGGTCATAGTACGTCCTGCCCGGAAGTCCCCGCTCAGATGCACGCCGTTGGAGTATTCCGTGACGTCGAAGTCGACGGGCGGATCGAGGCTGATGTACCGCCGGGCCTCGGCCGCCGAGACGGGAGCCGAGAAACGGATCACGATCGAGTACCGCTGGACCTGCTGAACGGCCCGGACCGATTCGACCGTCAGGAACTCGGCGGTGGTGAAGGGGATCTCCCGGGTGAAGGTCGTCGGCAGGCCGACGGCGCCGCCCGCCGGCAGCAGCCCCTCACGGAGCCCGAAACGCAGGGTGCCCCCGGCGTCGGAGAGATCGATGCGGTCGCTCTCGATGGTGTGCTGGGTGCCGGAGGGAGTGGTGACGGTGAAGGGGAGCGGGCTCGAGACGCCGGCCGCCCGCGGTCGGAGTTCGAGACAGCGGGTGAGTTCCTCCGGTGCGATCTCGGCGTTGAACTCTAGCTGGAAGACGAACCGCCCCCGCTCCGATGCCTCCGACTCGCGCTCGATGCTGTAGCTGAAACCCTCGACCTTGATATAGGGAGTGTGAAAGAAGTACTGCCTCTCACCTCGCAGCTGAAGCCCCGAACTTCCCGTGATGGCCGGGCTCACCCGGACCTCGTACTGGGTCGAGGGCGCCAGCGGAGCGGCCGGCATGAAGCGCAGGGTGTAGCCGTCCACCCAGGTATAGCGGCCGGCGATGGCCGGTTCGAATTCCACCGGGGCGGTGTCGAGGAAGAGGTTCACGCTGTCGGCCGGACAGAGGGCGCGGGAGAAGACGATGGTGATGTTGGTGAAGCGCTCGACCTCGCCGCTGGGTCGGAATTCGGAGACGATGACCGTCTGATCGCCGGGGCGGGCGCACGAGATCACGGCGGTCGCGGTCAGCAGGAACATGCCCCAACGGACGAGCGCGCCGGGAAGGCGGGAGGATTCGCATTTCATGGCAGGTCCTTCGGATAATGGGGGGTCGGGCGACCCGGTTTCACGCTATTGTAGCCCGTTCCGAGCCCGATTCAACTCCGCTGAGGCCTGCGCTCCCGCGATGGATATCGATACCGTTCAGATCCGACCATCGCCCGCCGACCGCCTACCACCGCCCGCTGCGTGTTCCTGCTTCGATCATGAGATCGACCGGCAGCCGTCAGAGCCCGGGTGGAGGCTCGGCCACCAGCTCGCGCACCCGGCGTTCCAGTTCGGCGCCGCGCAGGTTGGTGTAGCGCACCTTCCCCGTGCGGTCGAGCAGGAAGGTGGCCGGGATGCTGTGGATGTTGTTCTGAACCGCCACCTCCGCCTGCCAGTAGCCGCCGTCGTAGACCTGCCGCCAGACCATGCCCTGCTCGCGCATGACCGAACGGATCTGTTCTTCAGCCTCAGCCCGATCCAGGCTCACCCCGATGATCTCGAAACCCTGGGCGTGATAGGCCCGGTAGACCTCGACCACGTTGGGCATCTCGGCCAGGCAGGGAGCGCACCAGGTGGCCCAGAAATCTATCAGCAGCACGCTGCCCCGGTAGTCCTCGGGTGAGATCGGACGGCCGTCGAGATCGGCGGCCCGGAAGGGGGAGAAGCCGGCCGGCCGGCGGGGAGCGGGATAGATCGAGGCGAGCAGGGTGCGGCGGGTCGGATCATCGAACCGCTCATCGTGCACGATCCGGGTTGTGATCGTTTCCAGCCGCTGCAGCGCCTCGAGCGTACCGTCGCGCCGGCAGGCTCCGCCGGCGGCCCGCAGGACCATGCCGGGATCGTCGTAAAAGGCCAGGGCCAGTTCCAGGGCGTGATCGAAGGCGGGCCAGTCGGCTTCCCGTACGGCCGTGATCAACACGTTCATGAAGACGCGGCCGATGATGATGTCGTAAACGTCGGTGGGGAAGCCGCCGTGCTCTTCGATCCAGGCCGCCAGACCCGCCCCGGCCTCGGCGTACTCCTGACCGAAATAGCGGGCGATCGAGCGCAGGAAACCGTACTCGCCCAGATCCACTCCCCCGGCCTGCTCCAGCCAGGCGGCCACGGCGGCGTTCCGCTCGGCCTGCTCGGCCGGGGCGACCTGACGCGTCACCAGCTCCCGGAACTCACTGATGAGATCAACGGGATCGGTCTGGGCGGAGGCGGGGGAGGGGGACAGAATGGCCGGGGTGCCGGCCAGGGTACAGGCCAGGGCGCAGGTCAGGGCCCGGCTCAGAGCGCCGCTCGGGAACCGGGTCGAGACACGGTTCGGGAAACGGATCGGGACACGCGGCAGGGAATACCGAACTCTCATCTGACACCTCGCGTTCGCCGGTTACTCCGACAGGCTCCTGGGGCGACGGATTGAATCTTCAATATGACAGCATTGGTTGCATCCGGCCAGGTGCGAAGGAATCTGGCAATATATTATTAATTATTGTCATATATTGTCATATAACAATATGATCGGTGGATAAAATAGGAGGAAGAACCATGACAACTCTCAATGTGTCCCTACCCGACTCCCTGCGACAGTTCGTTGAAGCACAGGTCGAGCAGGGGGGGTACAGCACGGCCAGCGAGTATATCCGTTACCTGATCCGCGGTGCCCGGGAAGCTGCGGAGTCGGCCCGGATCGAGCGCCTCATGCTCGAAGGGATCCAGAGCGGCCCGGCCGTTCCATTGGAGGCCGCAGAATGGAAGGCGCTGCGTCTCAGCGTGGCGGGACAGCGATCGGCATATTCCCCTGGAACCGGGAGCTCGGCGTCCGTACCGGACGGGCCGGTAGACGAGCCGGGGGGAGAATGAACGATAAAATTCTCTTCCGACCGCGGGCCCGGGATGATCTGGAGGCGCACGCACGCTGGATAGCTCGCATGAGTATCGAGCGGGCATCAACATTCCTGGACAGGTGTGAGCAGACCCTCCACCACCTTCTCGATTTCCCTGAACTCGGTGCCTCACGCGGTTGGCTCACTCCCCCCTGTCAGGGTCTCAGATTCCATCCGGTGAGTGGTTCCCCCAACCACCTCATCTTCTATCGAACGCTCGAAACAGGTCTCGAAGTGGTCCGGATACTGCACACGGCCCGCGATATCGGCAACATACTCTCCGGTGAATCCTGATCCTCGGATCGGGCTCTCGACCACGACGTTCGTTCTTCACCCGGTACCCATCAGGTGTATGATATCCTTTCGCGCTGTGTGAACGAGTCGCCAGTGAGATATCCAACCGCCGGAGAAACCCCCAGCCGCCGGAGAGTTGACCATGTCTACCCGGAACATCCTCTTCCCGCTCAGCCTTCCCCTGCTCGTCCTCGGTCTCGCGGCCGCGACGGCCGCGCCCGCGGCAGTTGACCGGAACCTGGAGCCGGAACCCGAGCGCCGGGCGCAGAGCGGGCCGAAGATATACATCTCGGCCGACATGGAGGGGCTGGCGGCGGCGGTGAGCGATCAGGGGCTCGGGCCGACCGGTTTCGAGTACGATGCCTTCCGCCGTATCATGACTGAAGAGGTGCTGGCCGCCATCGCAGGGGCCCGCGAGGCCGGGGCGGGGGAGATCATGGTGAGCGACTCCCACGGCAACGGCCAGAACATCATCCCCGAGATGCTCCCCGATGATGTGCTGCTGGTGCGGTCGTGGCCGCGGCCGCTGATGATGATGGAGGGGATCGACGAGAGCTTCGACGGGGTGTTCTTCATCGGCTATCACTCCGGGACCACCAATCCCGAGGGTGTGCGGGCCCACACCATGTCGAGCGCCAATCTCACCGACATCCGAGTCAACGGCCGCTCGATGAACGAGGCCGGGATCAACGCCTGCATCGCCGGTCACTTCGGGGTCCCCGTGATCATGGTCTCGGGCGACGATGCCTCGATCGCCGAAACCCGGGCGTTGATCGGGGACTTCGAACCGGCGGTGGTCAAATGGGCCATCTCCTATCACGCCGCGACGGTGATGACCCCGGCCGCGGCCCGGAGGGTCATCCGCGAAGCGGCCCGGCGGGCGGTCGAGCGCATCGATGACTTCACTCCCCTCACCGCCGATTACCCGGTCACCATGGAAGTGCGCTTCAAGCACTACCGGCCGGGGCAGCTCCTGGCCTACCTGCCGATGTTCGAGCGGGTGGACGCCCATGCCGTGCGCTATACCGTCGAGGATATGTGCACGGCCTCCCGGGTGCTGGAGTTCATCTTGAACTACAGCGTGGAGATCACGCCGTAGCATCACGGCTCGGGATATCTGCAGTCGCCGGGAGTGATGCCGCACCGACGCCGCGCGCGGCCGGCCGGCCGGAGCGACGATGGATCAGCCGGGAACATTCGTTCCTGTCGCCCCGTCCTTTCCTCGGAAAGGAGATGCCCGTGCAGCCACGACTGTCGTTCGTCCTGTTTCTTGCAGCGGTATTGCCAGCGGCCTGCGGCGGCGACGTCGACCGGGTCGTTTCCGAAGTGGAGAACGGCACACCGCTCATCCGGAGTCTGGTCCCGGCCCGGGAGGGTCCTCCTTTCTGTCTCGTGCCGGAACAGGAGTTCGGGGCTCTCTCCCCTGAGGACGAGGGACATCTCTTCCGGCCGGCGGCAGTCGCCGAGGTGCCGGGGGGTCTGGCCGTCCTGGACCGTGACGGCAATGAGGTGAAGATCTTCAACGGCGACGGCTCGCTGCGCCTGGTGGCGGGAGGGCAGGGGCAGGGGCCCGGCGAGTTCACGGCGCCGCGCATGGAATTCGGGCCCGGTTGCGACGGGCGGCTCTTCCTCACCGATTCGAGCAACCTGCGCTTCACCTGGATCGATCCCTGGAATGGAGAATCCGAAATCCGCGCGCAACAGCTGACCTGGAGCGCCGCCCACGTCGCCCCGGACCGGTTCGTCCTCATCAGGGCGCGGGTGACCCGGGAGGGGGGGCAGGTCGAGTCGCTCGAGCTGGTGGATGCTTCGTTCGATACCGTCGCCACCTTCATCCGCGTGCCCCCGGGACGCATCCTGGTCGTACCGTCGAGTTCGAGTCGCGCGGGCTTCGCCAGGATCGCCCAGCCGCTGTGGCCGCCCTTCAGCTGGTGGGTGCAGGCGGGGATGGTGGCCGCCTGCCGGGGTGATGACTACCGGGTGGAGGTCTTCGACTGCGCCGGGAACCGTCAGCGTATCGTCGTCTGGGCGGCCCCCCGGCTGCCGGTGACCGACGCCGCCTGGGATTCCATAGGAGTTTACATAAGACGACAGAACCCGGAGGACTGGGCCACCATCATGCAGGCGATGGAGCGGCCGGAATACGTTCCGGCGGTCGAGGGACTGCGGCTCGACGATCGCGGCCGTATCTGGGCCCTGCGTGACACCGGTCCCACCTACGCCACCCACATCGAAGAAGAGATGCTGCTCTGGGATGTGATCGACACCGACGGCACCTGGCTGGGCACCCAGCCGTTCCGGCAGGTGCCGTGGTATTTCGGGGAGGACGTCTGCTATGTAATCGAGCAGCGCGAGTCGGGCGCAGTGGTGGTGCGCTACCGGCTCGAGCCGGTCAGAGAATGAGGAGGCGCAACACCGCCGGCCGGGATGCAGCGCCGCTCGAATACGACATGTGTCGCGTGACGGGGCATTAGTTACGATATCACCGATTTGCATGCAACCCGGAATGCAATGCCCCAGTATAAATGCCTAAGCAAACATCATAAGATGCTTAGGGGGTTCTGTCATGCCGCCACGATCGCTTCATCTCATGTCAGTACTGTGCCTCCTTTTCGTATCAGTAGCCTGTGACGGCCACCAGGCAGAATCCGATCACCGGGAGTTGACCGTCTCAGCGGATGGTGTGTCACTGCATGCCACTTATTTCGGGGATCCGGATGCGGAGGAGGCTCTGATAGTACTGCATGGCGGGCCGGGAATGTGCAGCCACTATCTGGCCTCGCTGGCTGAACTGGCCGGAGAGCACCTGCAGGTGGTGACCTTCGATGAGCGGGGATGCTGCCGTTCATCGACGCCGGTCAACGGGTATGCACTGGAACGGTATTGGAACGATCTCGATGCGGTCCGGGCGACCATCACCGCCGATTCGATCCATCTGCTGGGTCACTCCTGGGGGGGACTGGTGGCCATGACCTACGCCGCTTCCCGTCCGGGGGAGGTCACCTCGATCATCCTGATGGGCAGCGGTCCTCCGTCCTACGATGCCATGATGGCCGGGGCCGCGCACAAAGCCCTGCGTCTGGCCGAGCTGCAGGCCCAGAATGTCATTCCCGCGCAGATCTCTTCACTGGCGGACATCCTGCCGGTGTATTTCTCCGATCCCGGATTCACGCCGCCGCCGGAGCTGAGGAACATGCACTATTACCCGGCGGTGGAGCAGCAGACGATGGCAGCCCTTGGGGAATTCGACTATCGAGCCGAGGTAGCCACCCTGACCCATCGGATTCTCTTCCTCTGGGGCGAGGACGATCCCTTCGGCCTGCCCATGGCTGACGCAACCCTGACCGCTTTATCATCTGCGACGGTTGAGTATGTCTTGCTGGAAGGCTGCGGTCACTTCTGGCACGAGACCCCCGAACCCTTCTACACTTCAGTCCGGGGATTCCTCGCCATCCCATCAACTGTACATGGTGTCGCTCTACTAGCCCCTTGAGAAGGCAGTCGGTCTGGTTGTGTCCGGCCGGCTCACTGCCGGAATCTTCACAGGTGCGTCCGTCATCCCGTACGCAGGTACCGCATCACCGCCGGCATCCACACCTGATTGAAGAACAGGCTGACCGGACTCGGCGAGAGGCCGCTGTGCATGCCGCCGACGTTGGCCAGCATCACCACGATGATGTCGGTGCCCTCCAGCCAGTACATATAGGCGGTGAAACCCAGGGTGCCCCCCGAGTGCCCCCAGGCGGCCAGACCGTCCCGGAAATCCTCCCGCCGGGAGATCCCCTGCAGGTATCGGGAAGGACCGCCGGCGCCCTCTTCAGGCGGGTACCAGGTGAAGACCTCCTCCTGCATGGCCGGCCCGAGGAGTTCCCCGTCCCGGATGGCCCGGGCCCACCGGACCAGGTCGGCGGCCGATGACACGATACCGCCGGCGGTCCATTCCGGCGAGAGGTTGCCGGCCGTGGATTCCACCAGATAGGGCCTGATCCAGGGGAAATCGGGGTGCACGCCGGCGACGTCCTGGAAGCGTGGCGTGGCGTAGTGGTAATGGCAGACGTAGCCGTCCGGTACCGGTTCGAAGGATTCCAGGAAGGTATCGCGCAGCCCCAGCGGCTCCAGGATGCGCCGGCGTATCTCCGCTGAGGCTTCACGGCCGGTCACCGCTTCGATGATGAGGCCGAGGAGGGTGTAGTTGGTGTTGGAGTACGAGTACCTCTGTCCCGGAGCGTTGGTCGCCGGCAGCAGATCCCCGGTGCAGTACTCCAGGGTCTCGGTCTTGCCCCAGATATGGCCCAGGTCCATTTCCTCCCCCCGGCCCCGGCGGATCCAGTCGGCCTGGAACTCCCAGGTGGGGATCCCGCTCTGGTGGTTGAGCAGGTGGCGGAGGGTGGCGCGGTCGGTGTTGGGGATCCGGCGGATGATCTCCAGATCGAGGTAATCGGCCGGGGTCCTCTCCAGGTCGAGCGAGCCCTCCTCCACCAGCTGGAGGATCACCCGGGCCACGAAGGTCTTGGTGATGCTCCCCACGCCGAACCGGTCCCGGGGCCGGACCGGAATCTCCCGGCGCAGGTCGCTGCAGCCGGCCGTGCCCGTCCAGGCGAGGCTGTCGCCCAGCCCGATGGCGACCGATAGCCCCGGGATGCCCATGGTGATCCCCTGGACGAGGGCGTCACGGAGAATCCGGTCGTCCCGCTGCGGTGTCGTCTGGGCCCCGAGGTCGATCCCCCCGGCGGGAGAGATGGCGAGGCAGACGAGGAGCCCCGCCAGCCGGGCGGGGTGAAGAGACATCGGCGTTCTTCTCTTCATCGTAGTTCCTTCCGCGATTCGCTGCTCTGCCTGATGGTACTCCTTGATACTACCGCACCGGTTCGATACAGGCGTTCCCGCAGGCGGTGAGCACGACCCGGCGCAGGATGAGATAGGCCGCCGTGCCGCCCCCGAGTGAAGCGATCACGCTGGCGATGAAGATCCCGGGCAGACCGAACAGGTGCGATCCGAGCAGGGCGAGGGGAACGTAGAGGCCGAAGATGTAGAGGATCGTAACGCCGGAGGCGTGCCAGGGGCGGTGCAGGACGTTCAGGGTGGTGTTGGAGAGCGAGCTGATGCCCCAGGCGCCGTAGCCGAGCGGCACGATCCGCAGGTATCGCACGATGATGTTCACGACCGCCGGATCCTTCGAGAAGACCGACGCCAGGGGCCGGGCGCAGAGCGCCAGCAGGATGAAAGCCGCCGCTCCCCAGAGGAGCGAGAAGAGCTGGCTGTGGCGGACCGCCGTCCACACCCGGTCGATCTGGCCCGCTCCCAGGTTCTGCCCCACGAACGGCCCCAGCGCCGAGCCCAGCGCCATGATCGTTCCCATGGCGATCGGATCGATGCGTCCGCCCACCCCGTAGGCGGCCACCGCTTCATGGCCGTAGACGGCGAAGAGACGCGTTATGATCCCGATCCCCAATGGGATCACCATGAAGGTCCCCGCCGTGGGCAGACCGATATAGAGCACGCTCTTCCATGACGCCAGCACCTCCCCCAGCCGGGGACGCCGGAAACTGATCATGTGCTCGCGCCTGATGAGAATCCGGAGTGAGACCACCAGGGTGACGGCGCGGGCCAGCACGGTGGCCGCAGCCGCCCCGGGGAGTTCCAGGCGCGGGAAGGGCCCGAGCCCGAAGATGAGCAGGGGATCCATGACCACGTTGACGCAGACCGCCGTGATCATGATCAGGCTGGGCGTCTTGGTGTCCCCGGTGGCCCGGATGGCGCTGTTCCCGACCATCGGGATGACCACGAAGACGACACCGGCAAACCAGATCGAGATGTAGCTTCTCACCAGCTCGAGGATCTCGCCGCGGGCGCCCAGCAGGGTGAAGACCGGCCGGATGGTGAGCAGGCCGATCGAGGCCAGGATGCCCACCAGGATCACGGCCAGCAACAAGCTGTCGGTGGTGAGCCGGCGGACCTGTTCCTCGTCGCCGGCGCCGATGGCGCGGCTGACCACCGCCGCGACCCCCAAACCGATCCCCATGGTTAGGCTGTTGACGATGAAGATGACCGGGAAGGTGAAGCTTATCGCGGCCAGCGAGGCGGTTCCCAGGCGACCGACGAAAAACGTATCGGTGATGTTGAAGGCCGTCATCGCCATGATGGCGGCGATCATGGGCACGGTCAAGCGTACCAGGGCCCGGTCGATCGGTCCCTCGACGAGCCGGGCCCGGTTCTCCTCGCGTCGTTGCGGGGCGGCTATTTCAGCACCTCAACGCCGCCGAAGGCGCGGTCGCATGAGAATCCGTCCAGGATGGTCCGATCGGTGTCGGTCAGTTGACCGGTGATGAGGTGGGTAACCGTTTCGGCCACTCCCGGACCCAGCATCAGACCCTGACCGCACATCCCGACCGCCAGGACCAGGCCCTCGACGTTTTCCACCGTCCCGACGATTGGCGAACCGTCGGGGGTCATGGGGTAGAGGCCCCGCCAGACCCGGCGCACCCGGAGGTTACGCAGGCGCGGCAGCAGCTCGATCAGACGCTTCGCCACCATCGGCAGGAACACGGAGGTCTCGCGGGTATCGGTCCCCACGATCGGAGGGTCGGGAGTGAGGCAGAAGATCACCTGGGCGTGGCGGCTCTGGTAGAAGTAGAAGTTGGCCGAGCCGGGGGCGGGACGGATATCCACCACCATGGTGCGGAAGAAGGCTTCGACCGGTTCGGTGATGCCGGCCTCGTGGGAGTCGGGCTGGACCGGCAGGTCCAGCCCGGTCATGGCGCCGACCTCGCGGGCCAGCGGGCCGGCCGCGTTCACGATCACCGGGGCGCTGTAGCTGCCGCGGTCGGTGACCACGCCGGTCACCCGCCCGTTCTGCGTGTTGATCCGCTGCACGGTTTCGTGGGAGCGGAACTCGGCTCCGAGGCTCCGGGCCCGCCGGTAGAAGGCGTTTCCGGCCAGCAGGGGAGAGACGGAGCCGTCGTTGGGGGAGTAGGTACCGCCCCGGAGCCGGTCGGCGTTGAGGCCGGGGATGATGCTCCGGATCTCATCGGCATCCACCCAGTCGATCTGCAGACCGTGCTCCCGCTGCAGCGGGAGCAGACCGGTCAGCGCCGTCTCCTCGGACTCGCGGTAGACCGGGAAAGTGTAGCCGCCCCGCTGCCACTCGATGTCGTCGCCATAGCGCTCCTGCCAGGTGGAGAAGACCTCGAGCGAGCGCAGGCAGGCGAGGATCTTGGCCGGGTCGGAGTGGGTTGCCCGGACGCCGCCGATGGCGCGCTTGTTCTCGCCCTGACCCGCCGAGGCAGCCCGCTCGATAATGAGCGGGCGCAGACCGGCGGCGGCGAGCTGCAGGGCAAGCGGGGTGCCGACCGAGCCGGCGCCGATGATGATGACATCCGGCTCAGGCATCGTCGGGCTCCTCCCCCCCCCCATGGCCTGCAAAGGTACCCAGCGGCACCTCGACGAAGAGCGGCCGTTCGGTCCGGTCGGTGACCTCGGCGGTGTCGATCCCCTCATCGGCGAAGAGCCGCATGATCATCGGCTGGCAGGTCTTGGAGCCGCAGGCGCCCATACCCGCCCGGGTCACGGTCTTGATCTCGTTCAGGTCGCGCAGGCCGGCCCGGATGAGTTCGCGGATCTCACCGGCGGTGACCCGCTCGCAGCGGCAGACGATGGCCTCATCGGGAATCGGTTCGCCCTGCCAGATCTCGAGCGGATCGCGCCGGACCTCCTGCACCCAGACACCGACCGCCCGTTTCGCCACCGCCGGCTCCATTCTCACCTGTACCAGCAGGGTTCCGGGGTACTGCTTCGGGGTGATCACCCGCACCACCTCGTACTCCCCCAGGATCTCCCCCTCTTCTCCGGTGATCAGCACCCGCCGGCCGGCCTCGACCCGGTCGCGCCGGATCTCATAGGGCAGCGTGACGGTCGGATGTTCCGGATCCTTGCGGTAATCGACCAGCGTGATCGCGAGCGCCGGGCATATCGCCACACAGCTCATGCAGCCGGTGCACTCTATGCTGTCGTCGAACCACGGCAGGCCGGTGAGTTCGTCGTTCTCGGTGTGGATCGCCTCCTGCGGGCAGACCGAACAGCAGGGATTGCAGGGAACCTCCTGGCGGCAGTGCAGCACCGGCATGACGCCGGTTTCCTGCTCCGGCCGCTGCCATTCCCTGATCTCACCTGGTCTGGCCTTCAGGACGGAGATCTTCTCCTCCCATTCGGCGGGGATCCCGCCCGCCTCGCGGCCGAGGGAGCGGGCGACCTTCAGCCCTTCGATCCGGCCGCTGAACACGGCCGCCGAAGCCTCGGCGATCTCCTGGGCGTCACCGGCGCAGTACGCCTCGATCCCGAACTCGACGGCTTTGTGATAGAACTCGTTCACCTCGGCCAGGCCGACCGCGATGAGCACGGTGTCCACGTCGAAGGTCGTACTCGTACCCGGGATGACCCGCCAGTTCTCATCCAGCCGGGCGATCGTCACGGCTTCGACGTGGTCGGTACCGTGGGCGGCGGTGACGGTATGGCTCGTGTAGATCGGCACGCCCAGCCGGCGAAGCTTGTCGGCGTGCACGATGTAGCCGCCCACCTGCGGCAGGGCCTCGACCAGGGCCACCACCTCGATCCCCGCCTGGATGGCGTGGTAACCGGCGATGAGCCCGACATTGCCGCCGCCGACGATGAGGATCCGGTTCGAGGAGTGCACCAGGTCCCGGTTCACCAGGGTCTGGAAGGCTCCGGCGCCGTAAACGCCGGGCAGGGTGTTGCCCGGGAAGGGGA
>CAYSYY010000037.1:0-14562 GCA_964435265.1 uncultured Gemmatimonadota bacterium | reverse complement strand
ACGGGCAGACTACACCCCCGGCGGGGAAAAGGGAAGGGAGCCGTTCGCGTTTTTTAGGGCGGCAGGCGCTCCGCGGATGCGGAGCGCCTGCGGGGGGTCCGGTCCGGCGCCGGGGCGATCAGGAAACGGATACCCGGACCGGCGCCGCAGCTCACGGTCTCACGGCGTTATCTCCCCGGTCCGGCCCCGGTAGAGCCGGTAGAGCCGGTTGAACTTGTCATCCCACGGGACCTTCTCGCCGCGGATGAAGAGCTGGCTGATCTGGCTCGTGTAGTCGACCGGATTTCCCGTTGCGATGACCAGGTTGGCGATCTTGCCCTCTTCGATGCTGCCCAGCCGGTCGTCGACGCCCAGGATGCGGGCCGGGTAGATCGTCAGCGCTTTCAGCGCCTCGTCCTTCGGCAGGCCGAAGGAGACCGCGATCCCCGCCTGGTAGGTCAGGGCGAAAACATCGGAAGAGGAACCCGACGAGATCGCGAAGGTGATCCCCGCCTCATGCAGCAGGGCGGGGGTGGCGTAGTGCACGTCGTAGGGTTCGTCCCGGCCCGGGGTCGCCTGGATGCTCTGGAAGATGAGCGGGACCTCGTGGGCGACGAGGAAATCTCGCATCTTCCAGGCGTCGCGCCCGCCCCTGATGATGCAGCGCAGGCCGAGCTCCTCGGCGAACTCCACTGCCGCCGTGATGGCCTCCTCGGTAGCCGCCTCGAAGATGACCGGGTACTCTCCGGTCGCCGCCGGCGCCAGCCCCTCCAGCTTCTGATCGAAGCTGAAGGACGTAAGCCGGCCTTCGTCGTACATCCGCTGACGGGCCGCGTAGGCCCGGGCCTGTTCGAACCAGGTCCGCAGTTCCCCGACCCCGCCGCCGCTTCCACCCCCCCGGCGTCCGCCGCCGGCGGGCCAGTTCACCCGCAGACCGATCCGCTTCTCGACGGCCATGGCCTGGGGCGTCCAGCCCCAGAGGTTGATGAGGCTGTCCCAGCCGGGGATGGGCGCGCCGTTGCCGTGCAGGCTGGTCACGACGCTCGTGAAGCCGCCGACCCGCTGTACCCCGAGGATCTCGCTGGCCTGGTTGACCGCGATGTAGGCTTCGATCTGGGGGTTGTAGGGACCGAGTTCGAAGTCGTCCACCGCTCCGGCCATGCCGCCGGCTTCGGACAGTCCGATCCCGGTCCCGGCGTCGATCAGGCCGGGGTAGACGAAGAGGCCGGCGGCATCGAACCGTTCGACCCCGGCCGGGATCGGAACGTTGCGCCCTACGGCGGTGATGATGCCGTCGGTGATGAGCACGGTGCCGTTCTCGATGACGGCGCCCGTGACGGTGATGACCGTGCCGCCGGTGATGGCCCAGTCGTTCTGCTGCGCTCCCGCCGGATCGGGGAGCAGGGTCAGGGTCGCCGCGAGCACGAGCACCCCGGCGGTCCGGCGTGTCCAGATCTTCTTCATGGTCACGTCTCCTTTCCGGGATTTACCGTGAGCCCCCGTCGCCCCCGCTGAGGGGCCACGAGGCGAGGGTATCCATCTGGCTGCGGTCGAAGTAAACGCGCCCTTCGATGATCGTCATCTCGCAGCGCGCTTCGGTGTGCATCGGGTGGGCGGTGAAGATCGTCACATCGCCGTCCTTGCCGACCTCGAGGCTGCCGACGCGGCGGTCGATGCCGAGGTTCAGGGCGGAGTTGATCGTGATCATCTTCAGCGCCTCGTTCTCGGGCACGCCGCCGAAGCGGCAGGCCCGGGCCGCCTCCTGGTAGAGCCGGCGGACCCGCTCGGCCGAGTCGGAATTGATCGCGGTGCGCACGCCGGCCTCGAGGTAAATGATCATCTTGTACGGATTGGCGTCGTAGGCCTCGATCTTGTAGGCCCAGGAGTCGGCGAAGACGCTGGCGGCCCAGCCGTTGCGGGCCATCTCCGGCGCGATCTTGTAGCCGTCGAGGGCGTGCTCGAAAACCCCTCCGGGAATGCCGAACTCGTTGCACACCTCCATCATCATGCACATCTCGTCGGCCCGGTAGGCGTGGCAGCGGATGATGACCTCGCCCTTGAGCACTCCGGCCAGGATCTCGAGCTGCAGATCCCGCTTCGGGGGCAGGGGCGCCAGACCCCGCTGGCGCCGTGAGGAGCGCTCCCACGCGGCCAGCTCCGCCTCGTACCGCTCCCAGGCCGTCAGGTAGTTCCGGGCGCGGGTGAAGGCGTCGCGCATCACCTCGGCCACCCCGGAACGGCTGCGGGGATAGCGGGTGGGGTTCGTGCTGGCCGACTGCCGCACGTTCTCGCCCAGGGCGAACTTGAGCGTGCGCGGCGCATCGGTTATCACCAGCTCCTCCCACGGACGGCCCCACTTGAGCTTGAGCGTTTCGCATTCGCCGCCGATCGAGTTGGCCGAGCCGTGCAGGGTGTGGATGGTGGTGATGCCCCCCGCCAGGGCGGTGAGAAAGGAGGGATCGTCGTGCCGGATCACATCGGTGATGCTCACCTCCGAAGTGACCGAACGGGATCCCTCGTTGATGCCCCGGTCGATACCCATGTGGGAGTGATCGTCGAGGAACCCGGGGCAGACGAAGAGCCCCCGGGCGTCGATGACCCGGACCCCCGACGGAGCCGTCAGATCCTGACCGATCGCTGCGATCCGCCCGCCGAGGATCAGGACATCGGTTCCGGGCAGATCGCCGGCGGTGACGGTCAGCACGGTGCCGCCTCTGATGAGCAGATCCTGCGCCTGCAGGGACCGCGGCGGGGCGGCCAGGCCCAGCAGCAGGACGCTCAGTCCGACCAGGCCCCGGACCATGAGTCCGGTCGGATGGTATCGTCTAGTCATCGTGCGACCCTCCTTTCCCCTCTGCGGCTCCGCCGGGCTTCTTCGTGCCGGAGAGGCTGAAGCTGCCCATCCCGGCCACACTCACGGTGCCGCGCATCTCCTCTCCCTCCACCGTGGCGGTGAGGGTGATGGCAGCCGCGCTCTCGTCAGGGATGGTTCCCCGCAGGGCGAGCTCGCCTTCGAGGAACGTCCCGCTCATGACCATCTCTTCACCCTCCTGGATGAGGGTGGCCGAGACCGCGGTGTCGTCGAGCTCGAGGATCAGGGTCATGGCGACGGTCATCCCCTCGGCGTTGATCTCGAGGTCCCACTCGCCGGCGATGGCTCCCTGCGCCCCGGCGGCCCGGGGACGCGGCTTCTCGAAGCTCCTCTTCCGGCCGTCCACGAAGATGTGGGCGATATAGGCTTCATCGTCGGTGAACAGGTCGCCCCCGCCGACCACGGTGAGGTTGGCGATCTTGCCCCCTTCGAGGGTGCCGAGCATCGCCTCGACCCCGAAGAGACGGGCCGGCGTGAGGGTGAGCGCCTGCAGCGCCGCGGCGGGGGGCAGACCGGCGGCTACCGCCGTGCGCAGGTTGGACAGAAAACCGCCGACGTCGCGCAGGCCGCCGGTCCCCAGGGCCAGGGGCACGCCGGTGGCGAGCACGGCGGCGGCGTTGCCGTGTACGGCCGCCTCGTCGCGTGTGTCGAGCGAGTCCGTCTCCGCCTCGTCGAGATGCCGGAAGGCCCGGTCGAACCAGTATCCGGTCACATTCTCGATCGAGGGGAAGTCCAGGGTGACGATGACCGGCGTCCCGGCCGTCCGGATGAGTTCGGGCACGCGGTACGCCTCTTCGGCGCCCGCGATCCAGAACCGCACGCCGTAGTCGCTCCCCAGATCACGCAGCCGCTTGAGGTCGTTCTCGGTGTGCACGAGCGCCAGGATGGGCGCCTCGCCCCGGGCCACCCCGGCGAGGGCTGTCAGGGCGGGATCGAAGGGCGGACGCGGCATGCCCCGCGGCTCGCGCCGGTAGCGGTTGATCAGCAGGTCGTGGTAGGCGGCGTCGATCAGCGTCTGCCGCTGGTAGGCCACCACCGCCATCAGGGTGCCGGGGTAGTCGCGCTGCATGGAGTAGCCCAGTGTCTGGACCACGGGGGCCTTCACGGTCATGGCGCCGACCTCGTCCCCCAGGAGGTTCATGAGGACGGCGCTGCCCCCGAAGACGGCGTCGTCGCGCACCACCAGCGCGGTCGTGAAGCCCTGCCGCAGATACGACTCCAGACCTGACGATCCGGGATCGAAGTGCTCGGTGGTGAGCCGGTCGGCGAGGTTCCCGGCGTATTCCCGCTCCGCCGGCAGTTCGAGGCCGGCCCGGGAGCAGGCGTCGATGAAACCGGGATATACGGTCAATCCCTCGCCGTCGACGATTATTGCGTCGGGGGGCGGCGCGATCGCTGCGCCGAGAGCCTCGATGAGGCCGTCGCGCAGCACGATGGTGCCCGCCTCGATGGTCCCGCCGGCCAGGGTCACGAGGCGTGCTCCGGTGATGGCGTAGACCCCGGGATCGGGCTGCGCCGCCGCGGGAAGGGGCGGGATCAGCCAGGTGCCGACCAGAACCAGGACCGCCAGGGGTCCGGGCCGCCGGCCCGTCGATCGATCCCGCCGGACAACAGGTCGCGGCATGGGTACATCCTCCTCCGGTGACAGGTCGAAACAGGGTAAGTCCGGTGAGCGTAGGTACCGCCTGCGGCCCTGTCAACCTCCCCCCGGAACCGGACCCACCCGGCGGCGCGGATCGGTGTTATATTGGGGGAACCGGAGCGCGTTCCGCCGCGGCCGCCTCTCCCGGGCCGGCGTAAACGACAGAACTGGCACCGGGCTCCGGAGAGAATGCCACCCCGAACCTGGGATACGGGAAGGGGAATCGTGTCAGAGACTGGACCGACCCGCAACCGGAACGGCCGCGCGACAACGACGCCCGATCCATATACGAGCGCCCTGGTGGACCGCATCCTCGCCGCGGGGGGAGAACTCCGGGTGGGGGAGATCACCATCAACCTCGCCCGGGAGTTCGGTTTCTGCTACGGCGTGGACCGGGCCGTGGCCTCCGCCTACGAAACCCGCCGCCGCCACCCCGATCGGCGGGTCTGGCTGGTGGGGGAGATCATCCACAATCCCTCGGTGAACAGGCGGATGCGGGAGATGGGGATCGGCTTCCTCTTCGGGCGCGGGGTCGACAGCCGCGGCTACGAAGCGGTCGCCCCGGCGGATATCGTCATCCTGCCCGCCTTCGGTATCCCGATGGAGGACATGGAACGGCTCCGCCGGATCGGGTGCGAGCTGGTGGATACGACCTGCGGGTCGGTGATGCTGGTCTGGAAGAACGTGAAGAAATACGCCCAGGAGGGGTTCACCAGCGTCATCCACGGCAAGTTCTACCACGAGGAGACGATGGCTACGGCCAGCCGGGCGACCTGGGAGGGGGGACACTACATCATCATCCGGGACGCCGCGGAGGCCAAGCAGGTCGCCGCCTATATCCGGGGGAAGTGGGCCGATCGGGAGGCTTTCCTGGAGATTTTCCGGCTGGCGCTCTCCCCGGGTTTCGACCCCGATGTCCACCTCGAGAAGATCGGGCTGGCCAACCAGACCACCATGCTCATGAGCGAGTCCCTCGAGATCGCCGGTATCCTGCGCCGGGCCATGGTGTCACGCTGGGGCGAAGTCGCGGCCGGCGAACGCTTCCGGAACTTCGAGACCATCTGCAGTGCCACCCAGGAACGACAGGACGCGATCCTGGGACTGCTCGAGAAACCGCTCGATCTCATGATCGTGATCGGGGGGTACAATTCCAGCAATACCACCAACCTCGCCCGGATCGCCGCCGGCCGGGTAACCACCTACCACATCGATTCCGCAGCGGGGATCAGAGCCGGCAACGTCATCCGTCACAAGCCGGTGGAGCGCAAAGAACCGGTCCAGCAGAAGGAGTGGGTGCGGCCCGGCCCGGTCCGGATCGGGATCACCGCCGGGGCCTCCACTCCCGACTCGGAGATCGGGGAGGCGATCCGGAGGATCCTCGCTGAACGGGGGATCGCGGTACCCGGAGTGCCGGCCGGGGGCGCCTGAGCGGACCCGGACCGGCGATCACCTAAGATCGGACGGGATCTCCGGGCCGAGGACATCCGGCCAGCGTTCGAAGAGGGCGGAGAAGGCCGCCTCCAACCGGTCCAGGTCGAGCGTCTTCTCCTCGCCGCGCTCGTAACACGCCACGGCGTTCCAGACACTATCGAGATGGGTCTGGAAGAGGGTGCGCTCCGGTGACGGGACGTCGAGGGTCCGGCCGCGCAGCCAGACCGCCCGGTCGTACCACTTCGCCCCTTCACCGGTGAGCCGGTCGCGCCGGTCGGTGGTCTTCATCTTGAACGGACTCGATGCGGGTATCTCGCGTGTCATGGGCACAGAGTAACCACATCCGTTCCCGGCCACAAGAGGGGGAAGAAGATCCGGCGGCGGTGAGGCCGAAAAGAAGACGGCACCGCCGACAACCGGCCGCTGCCGGAGCGCGTACATGAGGGGTGACGAGACGCCCGCCGATCGAGAAAGGAACCTCCTGATATGGGCGCCCACTTCCGACGCTGGACGGTGGACCTGGAAGAGGAGTTCGGCCATGCCGATCTCACGGAGCAGGTCCGGGAACTGGTCGCGCGATCGGGTGTCACGACGGGGACGGTCACGGTGGGGATGGCCGGATCCACCTGCGGCGTGACGACGATCGAATACGAACCCGGCGCCCTCCTGGATCTGAAGAGGGCGATCGCCCTGGTCGCTCCGGCCAACGATGACTACGCCCACAACACCCGCTGGGGGGACGGCAACGGCTTCTCCCATGTGCGTTCCGCCCTGCTCAAACCGAGCCTGTCGATCCCGATCGTGGAAGGCGCTCTCTGCCTGGGTACGTGGCAGCAGGTGGTGGTCATCAATTTCGACAACCGGGCCCGCCGCCGCGACGTGGTCGCCGTGGTGGTCGGGGAGTAGCCGGTTCCCCCGGCCTTCCCCCTCCCCGCTCACATTCTGTTCCTAACCGATGCCCGTTTCGAACCGTTGCACAGGTGGGGGATGAACGAGACCGAACTCAGCACACCTGACGAGCAGCTGCTGCGGCTCTACCGCGCGGGGAACGAAGACGCGTTCACCCGGCTCTTCAGACGCTACAGCAGGCGCATCTTCGGATACGTGCTGGGACTCGTGAAGGATCCTGACATGGCCGATGACGTGACCCAGACGGTGTTCGTGAAACTCGCCCGGCGGCCCGATGCCTACCGGCCGCGGGCGTCGTTCTCGAGCTGGCTGCACACGGTCGCACGCAATGCGGCCCTGGATGCCCTCAAGAGCGGCCCCGGCCGGGTGAGCCTCGACGAACTGGACACCGCCATGTCGGTCCCGCCGGGGACCGGTTCGACCATGGAACCGGCACCCGGGGGGAGCGGGCGCGCCGCAACGGTGCGATCGCTCGTCTACCAGGCCATCCAGGGACTCCCCGGATCGCAGCGCGAAGCCCTCGTGCTGAGGGAGTACAGCGAGTTGAGCTACCGCGAGATCAGCGAGATCACCGGTCGTTCGCTCGCCACCGTCAAACAGGATATCCACCAGGCGCGGCAGTTCCTGCGCGCGGAACTGGCGCCGCGCCTGGAGAGGACCGGAACACGATGAACCACCAACCCTGGGAAGAGATGCGGACCCTCTATCGGGACGGCGAACTCCCGGCCGGGGAGAGAGCCCGTTTCGAGGAACATCTGCAGAGCTGTCCGGCCTGCCGCGAGGCGCTCGAGCTCGACACGGTCCTGGCGTCGGAGCTGCAGTCCGCCTTCGATGATCTCTACCCGGCCGATCTGGAAACCCGTCTCCAGATCCGCCTCGAATCCGCACCCGTTCCGGGTGCTGCACCCGAACAGGGCGCGCTGATGCGACTGGGGAACTGGCTGCGGTACGGTGAGTTCAGGCTGCCCGCCCCCGTAGCGCTTGCGGCCGTGCTGGCCTTCATCGTCGTGGGTGCGGCCCTGCTGCTCGGGCGCGGTTCCGGTGGTCCCGGACCCGGTCCCGTCCCCGGGATCGGAGCGGCAGCGGGCGAGATCATCGCGATCGAGGACGCCGAGCAGGAGATCCTCTCCCTGCTGACCCGGACGCGTACCCTCATGCTGGCGCTCTCCACGGCCCATCCCGACTCCAGCGGTGCTTTCGACCTGACGGCGGAACGGGCTCTGGGCCGGGATCTGATCCACGAGTACCGGATCCTGGAGGCACGGGAGGGGACCGACGGACGCACCGAGATCCTCGATCTCATCCGCGATCTGGAGGTGATCCTGCTCGATCTCTCGACCTGGGAGGGGCAGGCGGACGCCCAGCAGGTGGCCATGCTCCAGGGGGGCATCACCGACCGGTCGCTCATCTACCGGCTTTCGACCTACGAACCAACCATCGGCGGCGATTGAGGCCGATCGAGGAGGAGAACAACGATGAAGGTGTTTATCTGGATGGTCGGGGGACTGACCCTGGCCGCACTCAACAGCCCCGCGACCGCCGCCCCGGAGGCACCCGGTCCCGCCACGGTGCACCCGACCGCCGCTGCGGTCATGACGGTACCCCAGGATCCGCCGCCGCGTTCCGAGTGGCGGCTCCGGTCCGAGGTGGAACGGGCGCTCGAGCGGGCACAGCGGGAACTGGAACGGGCACAGCGCGAGGGAGCGTTCGACCAGGAGCGGATGCAGCGGGAGATGGAGCGCGCGCTGCGCGACACTGAACGGCAGATGCGGGAACTGGATTTCGAGGGCGTGGAGCGCCTGACCCGGGAGGCGGAAAGGATGGCCCGGCGGGTGGAGGATGAGTTCCGGCTCCGCTGGCAGGATCCGCCGCCGCTTCCGCCGCTGCCCCCCATCCCGCCGATCCCCGACCTGGACCTGCGGGCGCTCGATGTCCAGGTGCTCGCCGATCTGGACCTGCAGGTGCCTTATCTCCAGGTGTTCGCCGATCTGGACCTGCAGGACATCGGACGCGCCCTGGACGATTTCGACTACGCCTTCGACTATGACTTCGATTACGCCTTCGACTATGGTTTCGATCACGTCCTCGATCTCGCCATCGACATCGACTCCCCGGTGTTCGATGTCGGGCGCAGCGGTCGCCTCCTCGACCTGCTCGAACTGACCTATCAGGACCCGCAGGATCCCGGGTTGCAGCGCTTCAACGAGGCCAAGACCTTCCTCTTCGATCAGCGGTACCAGGAGGCCTTCGAGCGGTTCCGGCAGGTCATCGAGCAGTTCGCCCGTTCGGCCTACGTCGACGACGCCGCCTTCTGGGCCAGCTACGCGCTGGAGCAGATCCGCGACCGCCGCGAGGAGGCCTTCCGGTCCTACCAGGATTTCCTCCAGAGCTACACCGGCAGCCCCTTCGTGGAACACGCCCGGGCCAACATGGTCCGTCTGGCGGGGCTGCTCTACCGCCAGGGGATGGAGCAGTACAAGCAGTATATCGAGGAGGCCCGGGGCGATGAGGAGGACGAAATCCGTCTCTACGCCCTGCACGCCCTGGTGCAGCAGGAGGGCGAGGACGCCGTCGGTCTCATCGAGGGCGTGCTGGCCGACGGCTCGGCCTCTTCACGGCTCAAGCGCGAGGCCATCGATCTGCTGCGGCGCCAGAGCGATCCCCGCGCCGCGCAGGTGCTCGAGCGCACCGCGCGGGAGCACGCCGACCCCGAAGTGCGCCGGCAGGCGATCAGCGGACTGGGCTCGCGTCAGGACCGGGCGGGTTTCGATGCCCTGACCCGGCTCTACCCCAACGAGCGCAGCGTCAACGCCCGGCGCTACATCGCCGACGCGGCCGGTGCCTACCGGCAGGCCGATTTCGCCGGCGAGGCGGCCGCTTTCCTGGCCCGGATCATCGAGAACGATACCGATACCGACGCGCGGCGCACCGCGGTAAGCGAACTGAAGGCGTTCCCGAACGAGATCGCCATGCCCCACCTGCGCCGGCTGCTCGAGCGGGTCACCGATGAAACGGTGAAGCGTTCGCTGCTCTCGGCGGTGGCCAGCAGCAAGGACCCGGAGAACATCGCCCTGCTCCGCAGCCAGATCCGGACCAGCACCGATGAGCGGGTCCAGCGGGCGGCGGTGGAGTACATCGGTTCGATCGAAGGTCCCGAGGCGCTGGACGCCCTGATCGACATCGCCAATGAGAACGGCACCGAGGCGGTCCGGGTCGAAGCCGTCGACCAGATCGGCGACTTCGCGGGCAGCCGGGCCGCCACCGCCCTGATCGCGATCGCCCGCTCCGGTGCCCCGGTCGCGGTGCGGCGCGAGGCGCTCGACGAGCTGGGCAACCGCCGCACCCCCGAGAGCTTCGCCGCCCTGCGTGAGGTCGCCACCGGGGCGGGGGACACCGGCCTGCGCGGCAAGGCCGTCGCGGAACTGGCCGGCTGGGGCGCCGAAGCCGCTCCGGTCCTGCAGCAGATCGCCCTGAACGACGCCGAATCCGACCTGCGGCGCACGGCCGTCTCGGCGCTGGGCGGACTCGGCGACGGAGCCGGCTGGGACGCTCTGGTGAACGTCTATCAGAACTCCGGGGAAACCCGCCTGCGCCGCAGCGCGCTCGACTACCTCTGGCGGATCAACGAAGAGCGGAGCCTGGATACGGTGATCGCGGCGGCCCGGGCCGACACCGATTCCGAGGTGCGGCGCCATGCCGTGCAGATGCTGGGCCGCAGCGAGAGCGAGAGAGCGAAGCAGGCCCTGCGCGAGATCCTGAATATCCCCCCGCGGGAGGGGGTGTGAGGTGGCGGCCCCGGGAACCGGTCGCCGGCCGATCCATCCGGTGGCGATCCTCCTGACGCTGGCCCTCCTCGCGACGGCGGCGGGTCCGGTCCGGGCGCAGGTGGCCGACCTCTCGGGCCGTCCGGGAGGTCTGGCCGGCCGCATCGATCAGGCGGTCCGCGACGCCGCTGCGGGGGGGCCGGGCGACCGCTTCCAGGTGGTGGTGGGGTTCACCGGATTCATCTCCTCCGATGCCGAGGCCACCGGCGGCGGTTCGATCGTCATCCACCGGATCGACGGCTGGATGACCAGCGGTATCAGCGGTCTGCCGCCGGTCCGTGACGCCTGGGACGAGCCCGGCGCCGGGGAGGAGGTGCTCGACCTGGCCACCATGAGGCTCGCGGCGCCCCCGCCGGCCCCGGTGCTGGAAGAGCGACGTCTGCTCTGTTTCTTCACGGGACGGGTGGGTTCCGACGGCACGGCCGCGCTGACCGGGCTCCTCATGCGCCTGCCGTCGGGCTCGGTACGGCTGCGGGAGCGACCGGTCTACTGGTGCGGCGACGTCCCGGCCGCCGATCTGCTGGCCTGGACCCGCAGCCGGCTCGCCGCCCTCGATCCCGAGCGCGACGGCGAACTGCGCTCCGATCTGGTCGGGCTGGCGAGTCTCTTCCCCGATCGGGCGGTGGTGGACCTGCTCGCTCAGCTGGCCGCCGACGATCCCGATCCGGATGTGCGGCAGCGGGCGATCGCCTATCTGGGACGCCGGCCGGAGGACACCACCGGCCGGCTGGAACAGATCTTCGACCGCGCCGGGGATCCTGAGGACCGCGACCAGGCCCTGAGCGCCCTGGCCGAGCGGCAGGGGCCGGCGGTGAAGCCCCGGCTCGTCCGGGCCGCCCGGGACGGGGCGGAGGCCGAGGCGGTGCGGGCCCGGGCGATCACGTACCTGAGCCGGATCGAGGGCCGGGATGTCGATGATGTGCTCGAGCGCCTGCTGACCGATCCCGAGCCCGATCTGCGCCGGCGGGTGGTCACCGCCTGGGAGCGTCGCGGGCCGGAGCGGTCGGTACCGCTGCTGGAACGGGTCGCTCTCACCGATGAGGAAGGGGCGGTCCGGGAAGCGGCGGTGGCCGGCCTGGGGGATATCGACAGTCCCCTGGCCGCCGACGCCCTGCGGCGGCTCTTCACGGCTTCCGGGGACGAGCGGGTACGCCGCCGCGTCCTGCGGGAGCGGCTCGAGACCATGACGGTGACCGGGGAACGGGTGGCCTTCCTGGCCGAGGTGGCGCGCACCGACGCCTCGCTGGCGGTGCGCCGCGACGCGGTGCAGCAGCTGGGCCGCATCGACGATCCCGCCGCCCGCCGGGTCCTGCGCGAGATCCTGGATATCGGCCGGCTCTGACGGAGCATCATCCCCCCCGGCCGATTGCGAACGCCCCCGGGTGCCCGGCATCCGGGGGCGTTGCCTTGCCGGGTCCCGCCGGAACGGGTTTTCATCCTTCGGGGGATGACACGCCCTGCCTATATTCAGGCGGTACTGCAGGTTCACTCCGGAACAGGTGCCATGGACGACGTACGGCAGCGTGCGGCCGCTCTCCCGGAACGGCTCGAAAGGGTGCGTGAGACTATCGCCCGGGCCGCCGTCGGCGCCGCCCGCGCTCCGGATGAGGTCACCATCGTGGCGGTGACGAAGACCTGGCCGGTGGAGCTCGTGCGGGCGGCGCTCGGCGCCGGGCTGGAGCGGATCGGCGAGAACCGGATCCAGGAGGCGCTGCCCAAGATCGAGGCGATGGCCGGGGAGGGAGCGATCTGGCATCTGGTCGGGCACCTGCAGACGAACAAGGCGCGAGACGCCGCCCGCGCCTTCGCGGTGATCGAGAGTGTGGATTCCGAGCGGGTGGCGGCGGCGCTGCAGCAGCGGCTGGAGCTGGACGATCGGACCCTGGAGGTGCTCGTGCAGGTGAACACGTCGGGGGAGGAGAGCAAGTTCGGACTCGATCCGGCCGCTCTGCGCCCCCTGCTGGAAGCGATGACGCCGATGGACCGCCTGCGGATCAGGGGGCTCATGACGATCGCTCCCTTCGACGACCGGGAGAGCGTCGTCCGGCCCTGTTTCGCGGCCCTGCGGGAACTGCGGGAGCGGGCCCGCTCCTGGCGGCTGCCCGGTCTCGAACTGACCGAGCTCTCGATGGGCATGAGCAGCGATTATGCCTGGGCGGTGGCCGAAGGGGCCACCATCGTGCGGCTGGGTTCGGTCCTGTTCGGAGAACGCCGACCATGACCATCGTCACCAGCAACATCATCATGGCGCTGGGCCGGTTGCTGTCGACGGTCGCCGGGCTGTATATGCTTATCGTGATCGCCTCGGCCGTGATCACCTGGTTCCCGGTACCGCCGTGGCACCCCGCGGTGAAATTCCTGCGGGGGGTCACCGAACCGGTCTACGAGCGGCTCCGCCGCTTCGTGCCCGGGATCTTCTGGCAGAGCGGGATCGACATTACACCCTGGATCGTGCTCCTGGCGCTCTACTTCCTGAACGCCGCAATCTTCCGGAGCCTGATCGAACTGGGGATGAGGATGAGGTAGCACCGGCCGCCTCATACGAAGGAGAGAGACGTGCGTATCACACCGATCGACATCCGCAAGCAGGAGTTCCGCCGGGCAATGCGGGGCTACGACACCGACGAGGTGGAGACCTTTCTGGCCATGGTCGCCGACGAGATGGAGGAGCTGGCGGGGACGGCCCAGAAGTCCAGGACCGAACTCGTCACCCTGCGGGAGCGGCTCCAGGAGTACCAGCAGATGGAAGCCACCATGCGGGAGACGCTCGTCACCGTGCAGCGGGCGGCTGATGAGAAGCGCGAGGTCGCCCGTCATGAGGCGGAGATCATCCTGAAAGAGGCCGAAATGAGGGCCGGCCGCTGGATCGAGGAAGCCCACCGCTCGATCCGGGACATCAAGAAGGAACTGGTCCGGCTGGGAGGGATGCGCGACTCCTACGTGACGCGGCTGCGGATGCTCGTGCAGGCGCAGCTCGACATGCTGAAGATCGCCGAGATGGAGGATGAGACCCCCAGCGAAACCCTCGACATGTTCGAACAGCGGCTCGAGGCGCTCACCGCCCAGGCAAGGGGGCGGGTCGCCGCCGCCGGCGGGGGAGCTGTATCGGCCGCACCGGTCGCGGAAGAGACGCCGGTCGAGGAAGAAGAACCGGTCTTCGAGTCGGAGACGATGGAAGATCCGCTCCTGACGGTGGCCGGGGCGATCGAGGGCGAAGGGGAACCCGGCGGCATCCTGCCGGTGGCTGTTGATGAGATCGCGGTGGATGCCGTCGACACTGCGCCCCCGGAAGAGATGGCGGACGCCGCGCCGGAGTTCGGGGATGGGGTCGAATCCGGGACCGTGGAGACCGAACCCGGGTTCGAGGCTGAGCCCGGGTACGAAAGCGATCGGGGGAGGGCCACGGCGGCCGAGGCCGGGCGGGCGTGGCACGGCTGGCGCAGAGAAGGATTCGAGGAGCGGGAACCCGACGACAGCTCCCCGGAGACCGATGATGATCTCGCGGGTCCCGAAGCCGACCGCCCGGACTCCGACGCTGACGAAGAAAAAGCCTGAACCGGCGTGGCGTGGCGAGCATGAGCGATCCTGCACCCCGGAACAGCCGTCCCTTTTCACCGGTCGACGAAGTGAACCATTCACCCGAACGCGAGGAACGCATCCTCGCCTTCTGGCGCGAACACGGGACCTTCAGGAAGAGCCTCGAGCGGCGCGAGGGGGCGCCCGACTATGTCTTATTCGAGGGACCGCCGACCGCCAACGGCCTGCCCGGCGTACACCACGTCCAGAGCCGCACGTTCAAGGATCTGATCTGCCGGCTCAAGACCATGGAGGGGTACCGGGTCCTGCGCAAGGCGGGCTGGGACACCCACGGCCTGCCGGTCGAGATCGAGGTCGAGAAAGAGCTC
>CAYSYY010000036.1:0-14685 GCA_964435265.1 uncultured Gemmatimonadota bacterium | reverse complement strand
TCCCCGCACGTTGTAGGCCAGGATGGCCGGGGGGTTCCCGTTGATCTCCTTGGTCAGGGTGAAGAGGTTGGGATTGGCGGCTCCCTGCTGGCGGTCGGCGGTGGTGACGAGACCGTCGTAAGTGCGGTCGAGGGTCAACCGGATGGTCTCCGACTCGTTCAGGTAACGGTCGAGGAAGGCCGGGAGGTTCTCTTCCTGGGGCAGTGAGGAGAAATCCCCCGGGCGGTACAGCGTCCCGTCGCTCAGCGGCACCGCCGAATCGCGGTGCATGGCCACGAATCCGTTGGAGAGGTTGGCGTTGAAAATGAGCTGGTACGGGGCCGCGTCGAGCCAGATCGGCTGGCGGTTGAACTGATCCACGAAATACCCGGCCTGGCGGATGTCCTGTCCCAGCGCGGTCATGGCCACCCGCGCGTTCTGCTGGGCTTCGATGACGTCGGTCTCGACCGTGTTGATGCGGGTCTGGGTCCGGAAGACGACCAGCATCGCGGAGAACATGACCGAGGTCAGAACGAGCGCGATCAGGAGCTCGACCAGAGTGAATCCGCCCTGATCCCTGGTCCGGCCGGGATCGATCGGGCGCAGGGTGCCTCGCCCGGTGCCGTGCCGCCGCTCACCGGCGGCGGAATTTTTCGACCGCATGGTTTGTCTCCTCGCCTAGAAGCGGGCGACGATCCCGAACATGGTCACATCGTGGGTTCGGCCGCTCAGCCCTGTCCACGCGACCACCACGGTCACGTTCTTCATCAGGCTCCGGCCGAGGATGTCGGTGGAATCCACGATGGCCACACTCCGCGCGAACTTCATGTACCTCGGGTCGCCGTTGCGTATCTGCCCCTGGGCTTCACCGGGGAAATTGGTCGCCGTGATATCGGTATAAACGGGCTGGTGGAGGATCTCCTCAAGCCGGTCCTCGGCCAGCACGGTCGCCAGGGTCATGTCCTGGGAGAACCGGTTCCCCTGCATGACCGAGATCATGAGAGGCCCCAGCCCCATGAGTCCGACCGAGAGCAGGACCATGGTTATCACGACTTCGATGAGCGTGAAGCCCCCCTCCCCGTTCCGGGGGCGCTTCGTGGTATCCCGACCGCGCCGGTGCACCCTGCCGGCGCGGTCGATTCGTTGCAGCCACGGCCGGGAGCGGTCCGTCCTCATTTCCATGTCGGATCCCCTCCCGGATTGTAGGTGAAGGCGCGCGAGGCGCCGGTCGGCTTGTACAGGATGATGACGCGCTGTCCGGCGGGATCGTTGGTCTGCACCCGCTCCACGAGATGGAGCATGATTACGCCGGTCTCCCGGGCACTGCCGTTGGGATAGAACACTATCCGCGGCGGCGAGCCGCCGAACGAGACCGGCGTCGTGGTCGTGATACCGTTCGGCAGATCCGCCGCAGTCACCAGACCGAACATGACGCCGCCGGTCAGATTGATGGGACCGATGGTCTTCTCCCCCGGATCGGGTCGCAGGTTTCCCCGGTTCTCCTCTACGAACTGCGGATTCGTGACCACCCCCCTCCCTCCCCCGTCATCGGCGAACAGCAGGTACTGGCGCTGGTGGATAAGGAACATGACCACCCACGGGTTCTGCTCGCTGACCGCCCGGAGGCGGGCGAAGCGCAGATTGGTCACCAGGTCCCGGCAGGCGGCGTGGAGCCGCTGGGTCTGCATGTAGCCGCGGAATGTCGGCGCCGCCACACTCCCGAGCAGACCGATGATCACCACCACCATGAGCAGCTCGATCAGGGAGAATCCGGCCGCGCGGGACAGAGATCCCCCCCGACCGCCTCGGTCCCCACCGGGCCTGACCGGCCCGATCCCGTCTCTGCCGTCCCCTGTGTTCATGCGTCGATCACCTGTCCCCCGACCTACCGCAGGAACCCGGCGTACCAGGTCCAGATGGCCTCCCCGGCGACCAGGGCGATGAGCGCCCCGGCGGCCAGGAAGGGGCCGAACGGTACCGTCCGGTCCCTGCCGCCCAGGGCGAGGTAGACCACGCCGCCGGCCGCCCCCAGGACGAAGGCCGCAAACAGGGCCACGATGAGGATCTTCCAGCCCACGAAGGCCCCGATCGCCGCCGCCAGCTTGATGTCTCCCCCACCCATCGTCTCACGCTTGTAGACGGCATCGCCCGCCACCGCGATCAGGTACATGATGCCGCCCCCCGCCAGAGCCCCGATCAGGGACACCAGCGGGGCGATCCCGCCCGGGGCCAGCGAGACGGCCAGGGAGAAGCCGAGCAGGGGCAGCGTTACCCGGTCGGGGATCAGCCGGTGCTCCAGATCGATGCCGACCGTGATGACGAGCGCCAGGCCGAAGACCGCATCGGCCGCGAAAGCAGCCACGCGCCCGCTCTCCAGGAACCAGAAGCCCAGAAAGAGCAGGGCCACGGTCCCCTCCACCAGAGGGTACCTCAGGCTGATCCGGCCGCCGCAGTCCCGGCACCGGCCCCTGAGTAGAATATACCCGAGTATCGGGACATTGTCATGCCAGCGCACCGGCTCACGGCAGTGCGGGCAGTACGAGCCGGGGGTGACGATCGATTCCCGCCGCGGCAATCGGTAGATGCAGACGTTGGCGAAGGAACCGGTGATGGCCCCCAGTACCGTCGCCACGACCGGTCCTGTCAGCAGCAGGAGATCCCTCACACCATACCCCCGATTCAAATACAGAGAAAGCACCGGGCGACCGCCGGTCGCCCGGTGCTTCCCTGGGTTGTCACCCCGGCCGGACGTTTACGGCCGGTCGACGGTGGTCGGCGTCAGGTTCAGAACCGTCCGGTTCCGGTCCTTGGCCTTGACCTGCAGTATGAAGGTGTCCGAAACCGCGCTGGCGTAGCTCACGAAGGTCCAGTTGGCGTCCGCCACCGACGGTACGGCCCCGTAAGCTGCACAGATACTGATCAGATCGGCGTGCGAGGTGATCATGCTGGCCTCGGGGTACCGTGAGGTGTCATTCTCGGCCTGGTACGAGGTCAGGAGCGTGCGGATGTTCGACAGCTCCGCCTCGGCCGCGCCGATCTTCGCCTTGTCGGCCACACCCTGGAAGCGCGGGATCGCCACGGCGGCAAGGATGCCGATGATCACGATGACGATAAGCAGCTCGATGAGGGTGAAGCCCTTCTCATTCCGCTTCATGAACGTGTAACCTCCCAAAGGTTGTTGTTCGTTCGGAACTGGTGTGGGATTTCTTGTGCCATAGGAATCACGCACATTCCGTGCCAAACAGGATACGGTTCCTGACCGAGTTTGTTATGTTATTGTCCTGTATATAAATACTGGTAATATCTCACATATTACTTTATTTGGCCATCGTCTTCCTGAACCTCCGGGTGCACCGATCCGCCTCTTACCCGTTGCATTCTGCAAGCCCTAAAAAACACCCCTTCAGGAGCGGATGCGGAAGCGGAAAGCGATCACCGCTTCCTGATTCTCCTGCGGGCTAACCGCGGGCAGCGGTTGGAAGATCCACTGCCGCAGAGCGGTAAGGGCTGCCTCCTCCAGCGTGGAATCGCCGCGCTGCAGCGGCCGGATGGCGGTCACCTCACCGGCCGGCGTGACCGCGAAACGGAACTGCAAAGTGACCTCGCGCTCGATCCCGGGGGGGTACTCCGGCAGAACGCTGCGGACGATATCACGGCTGCTGCCGATCCATTCGATCAGGTAGGGACGCTCGCTCCCCGCCCCCCCGGCGGCCTGCGGATCGGTCAGCAGCAGGCCCTGGGGCAGACCGGTCCCGGTGGGGATGACCCGGTCGCTGGCGGGATCGCCCGGTCTGGCCGCGGGCCGCTCCTGTCCGGTCCGGGTGAGACGGTCGAGGATGCGGTCGGGCTCGATCCGGGGCACATCGGCCTCGCGGCGGCTGGCGAGCGGCACGACCTCATCGGTCGGGATGGCGAGCGGCTGCCGTTCGGGCAGGCGGACGGCCGCCGAGGCTTCGTCGCGCTCCCTCGATGTGGCAACCGGTATACCGGCCGCTTCCTCTTCGGCCCGGGCCGACGGGGCCGTCATCGAACCCATCAGGACGAGCTCGCTGTATTCCTCGACCATGAGTTCGAACTTCACGCCGACGGTCAGGAACAGCCCCAGCAGGACGACGTGCAGCACCAGCGATCCCGCCCAGCCCTGCAGCTGCCTCTCCCGGAGCGAAAGCGTCACGGATTGCGTCCCTCCTCACTGCTCCGGGTCGCCACCAGGAAGCGTCCCGCCCCCACCCGCTTGGCGATGTCCATGACCTGGACGGCGCGGCTGAAGGGGATGTTCTCATCGGCCCGCAGGATGATGTCCCGGTCGGCGCCGCGGGCCAGTTCCTGCTGGAGACGGGCGGGGAGTTCGGCCAGGGAGATCGGTTCGTCGTTGAGGTAGACGGCTCCGCTCACCGGTATGGTGATGGTGAGCGTTTCCCGTTCCACCGTTTCGGTGACCTGCGCTTCGGGCAGGTCCACCTTGATCCCGGGCTGAAGGATGAAGGTACTGCTCAGCAGGAAGAAGATTAGCAGGAGCAGTACGATATCGGTCAGACCGATCGCGCTGAAGGTGACGATCGCCTTCCGTTCCGGTTCAAAGTTCATGCCCGGCCTCCGCGGGCTGGGCGGCCGCCTGCAGCACGGTCGAATCGCCCAGCAGATCGAGGAGTTCCATGCTGGATCGCTCCATCTCGAAGACGAAGTGCCGCACCCGACCGACCAGCCCGTTGTAGAAGATCAGGGCTGGGATGCCGACGGTGAGACCGGCGGCGGTGGTGATGAGGGCTTCCCAGATGCCGCCCGCAAGCACGTTGGCGTTGACCTGTCCACCGAGTGCCTGGATGTCCATGAAGGCCCTGATCATGCCCGTGACGGTTCCGAGGAAACCCAGCAGCGGCGCCACGCTGGCCACCGTCGCCAGGCTGTCGAGTCCGCGCTCCAGCTTGTAGAGCTCGGCTTTCCCCGCGCTCTCGACGTTCTCCCGGATGACCTCACGCTTCGCCCCCGCCCGCAGTACTCCCTCTTTCAGCATGCGGGCCACCGGTCCCGGAGTTTCATCGCAGATGTCGACCGCCCGTCCCAGCTCGCCGCCGCGCAGCGCCTGACGGACCCGGTTCATGAGGGTCCCCGTGTTGACGCGGGCTTTGCGCAGGGTCAGCCAGCGTTCGATGATGATACCGGCCGCGATGAACGAACAGATGGCGATCAGGATCATCAACCAGCCGCCGCGAACCAGGACCGAGAAGATGCTCATCGATGCCTCCTCACAGATCCACGCCTGTGGATCATCCCTAGAATGCGAAGGAGAGGCCGAGCGCGGTCGTGCGCCCGGGCTGGAGGTAGCTCTCCCAGAGCATGACGTCGGAATCCAGCACGTTCCGCAGCTCCAGCCATACCGTCAGGGATCGGGCGAAGGTACGGGCGACCCTGAAGCCGAGATCGGTAGCGGGAGCGAGCCGGCGCTCCGCCGATCCGGCGGTATCGCCGAAGCGCTCGCCCAGCCAGTTCAGCCGCACTCCCAGGTCGAGCCCCCACGGTCCCTCTCCGTTCACTCCTGCTGACATATCTATTCGCGGCACGTGGGAAAGTTCCTCGATCCCCCCACCCGAGGGCTGACGCAGCGTCACTTCGGTGTGGACATTCACCCCCGGCCACGGTGATCCGGAGAGATCGAGCCGCGTCTCATTAACGGCCACGTTCACGACTCCGTCGAGCACGAAGAGTCCGCTGCTCCACGGATCGGACGCGGGCGCGAGCCGCCAGAGGGGCAGCCGGTCGAACTGCCGCCGCGCCACTTCGAACTGCAGGGTCATCTGCGGGGCGAGGATGTAGGTCAGGCCGACCGCCAGGTTGAAACGCTCCTCGCGCGGGGTGACCGCGAAGGTATTGGCGATGAAGGGATTCTGCTCCCGGGCCGCCCCGAGGCTGAGATAGTCCAGGCGCGGCCGGAAACGCATGTACATACTGAAGCGTTCGGAGTAGTGCGAGGTGAACTCCGCCTGCGGCCACACCCGGGTGATGGTCCCGAGCCCCGAATTCATCCGGTAGACGATCGCCCCGAGCATGCCGCTGCTGGCCTCGCCGATGAGCGCCCGTACGGTGAGTTCGGTCGAAGTGAGCCGGGCGGTTTCAGGAGGATTGACGCCCCGGGTGCGATCGCCTTCGAGACGGCCCCGGGCGTGCAGGACGGTGCGGGAGGTCACCCAGTCGAGGGCGAAATCGACCCAGCCCCCGTCCGACTGCGGCCGCATGTCGGTCCCGCGCACCTGATCGCGCAGTCCGGCATGCCGTCCCCCCGCGCCCGCCTGCATGGTCACGCCGCGCCCGATCCGCGCTTCCCCGGAAACCTCGTACCGGCCGTCGGCGAAGGTCCGCGCCGCTTCGGCCGGAACCCCCGGGATCCCCTGGGCCGGTACGCCGGCCCCCCACTCCTCCTGCCGGCCACCGGTGATCCCGCCGTTGAGCCGCAGGCGGGTCGCCGGTGAGAACTCCCGCTCCACCGTGACCTCACCGAACCCGTCCCAGGCGGCGCTGTTATCTACGTGGCCGGCCGTGCCGTCGCCACCCATTCGAGTGATCAGCCGCCAGGGCCCGACATCACGCCAGTAGTCCACGCCGCCGATGAGCTCGGAATAGGTCGCCCCGCGCATCCATGCCCGGCCCTGCCGGCCCGCCTGGGCCCGCGGCTGGGCGGCCAGTGCCCGGCCGCCCCCCCACCCCGTCCGGCTCTCGATCTTCCCGCCCACGGGAGCTCCCACTTCGCGGTCCAGGGCGGTCCTCTTGTCGGCCGTGAACAGCTTGCTCCCTTCGCGCATGGTGGCGCTGCTGCGGCCGAAGACCACGATGTCGGGCAGAGCCAGCGGCGGCAGGGTCTGCCGTTTGCCGGTGGTGTCGGGCTGCGCCGCCCGGGCGGGCTGGGCCTGTGCCGGGGTTCCGGCCACCGCCAGATGCGCCGCGATACACACGATCGCCGCGGCCGGCAGCCGCCATCCCGTTCCCGCCCCGATCCCCGTCATCGGATCCGCTCCAGCATTTCCCGCGCCCGGTCGACGACCGTGGTGGCGGGATAGTCCGCGATGATCTCTTCGAGCTGGCCGACGGCCTTCTCGGTATTCCCGAGCCGTACGTTGGCTTCGGCCGCTCGCAGCAGCGCCCGGGCGATCCATTCGGCGAAGGCGGGGTAGACGTACTTTACGCGCAGGAACTGCAGTTCCGCCTCGCTCCAGCGCTCCTGCACGAAGAGGATCTCGCCGGCCAGGTACTGGGCCTCGGCCGCCAGTTCATCGGTCCGCTCGGCCAGCACGGTGTTCACCTGGGTGCCGGCGATGTTGTAGTTCCCCTGTTCCAGGGCGACCTCGGCCAGGCGCAGGCGCCCCTGGGCGGCCAGCGGACTGCCGGGGTAATCGTCGATCAGCCGATGCAGTTCCACGTCGGTGCGGGTCGGGTCACCGAGCTCCCGGTGGCAGAGGGCCGAGAGGTAGAGGGCTTCGGCCCGTTCCGGCGCCGCGGTGGTGACCAGCGATTCGAGGGTCCGTACCGCTTCGGCCCAGGCGCCCCGGGCATGCTGCAGCGAACCGAGCCGGACCCGCGCCTCACCGGCGAATTGGCTGCCGGGAAAGCGGCTGAGGAGGCGGGTGAAGGTGGCTTCGGCCCGGGACTGGTCGGCGGTGCGCTGGTAGGTACGGGCGAGCCAGAAGAGGGCCTCGCCGCCGATCGCACCGTCCCGGGCCCCGAGCAGCGCTTCGAGCACCGGTACCGTCTCGGCGTAGCGCTCCTGGTTGTAGAGGAACCGGCCCTGCTGCAGACGCACCAGCGCCCGGACGTCCTCCGGGGTGTTGTCGGTGAGCATGCTCCCGGCGACCTGTTCCGCCTCCCCTTCGCGCCCGAGCTGCACCAGCGTCCACTGTATGCCGCCGACCGCCTCGGCCAGCCAGCGATCGTTCGGGTGGCGTTCGGCCACGGCCTGATAGGCCGCCAGCGCGTCAGCGAACCGCCCGGCGTTGTAGTGGGCGTCTCCGATGCCGTAGCGGGCCCGGGGCTCGAGTTCACTGGGAGGGCGCAGGGTGAGGATCCGTCCGTACTCCTCGATGGCGCGGTCGTACTCCCCCAGGCTGAAGAGAGACCAGCCGCGCCAGTAGAGGGCGTCGTCGTAATACTCGCTCGACGGGTAGCGGGTGATGATCTCGCCCAGCACGGTCAGCGCCGACTGGTACTGTTGATCGCGTATGAAGGAATCACCGGCGACGAAGGCGATGCGGGGAGCGTCGGCGGCCTGCCGGTCCCGGGCGAGGACGTCGTTGTACGTTACCGCGGCATCGCGGTAGCGTCGCAGGTTGTAGTAGGCGTCGGCGATTCGCAGGTGGGCGTCCCGGAGCAGAGCGGCGTCACCGCCACCCGATGCCACCACCCGCCGAAAGGTCTCGATGGCGCCCTCGAAATCACCCCGTGAGAAACGCGCCCACCCGATCCCGTACTCGGCGTCCAGCGCCCTCTCCCCCTGCGGAGAGGTATCGAGGTACTGTCGGTACAGCGCCTCGCTCCCGGTGAAATCGCCCGCCCGGTAGGCTGTTTCGGCCTGGAAGAAGAGGGCGTCGGAAACCGCCGCCCCCGCGGGATACTGGCGGCGGTAGCGGGCGAATCCCTCGGCCGCCGCCTCCAGCTCGTTCTGCTGGAACTGACAGTACGAGCGCTGGAACAGCGCCGTGGCGGCGGCGGGTGCCCCGGGCCATCCCCCGATCACCGCCCCGAAGGCCTCCTCGGCTTCCGCCCACCGGCTTTCGGCGAGCCAGCATTCCCCGACCAGTTCGGCTGTGTCGGCTCCGAGGGGGCTGTCGGGGTACGCCTCGAGCAGTCGCTGGAGGATGGTCCGCGAGCCGGCGTAGGCTCCCCGGCGGAAGCGCACCAGGCCCGCCTCCAGGAGCGCGTCATCGGCCCACTCGTCGGCCGGATAGGCTTCCACCATCGCCAGGAAGGCGGAAACCGCCTCCTCCTCCCGCTCCGCTTCGCGGAGCGCCACTCCCCGCCGGTACCCGGCGCCGCCGGCCACCGGGCTTTCGGGGTAGTTATCGACCGCCCGGCCGAAGGCGGCCGCCGCTTCGACCGCGCGTCCCTCCTCCAGCCACGTCCACCCGATCGCGACCTGGGCCTCGGGAGCGGCGTCGTGCTGCGGGAAATCGCTGACCACCCGCTCATAGGCACGGCGGGCCAGGGTGTATTCCTCGAGGTGGTAGTAAGACTCCCCGAGCAGGAACCCGGCGTTGGCCGAGACCTCGGGGCCGAGATCGAGCTGGAGCACCTGGGTCATGGTGTCGGCCGCTTCCTCGTACTGGCCCAGGGCGAAATAGCACTGCCCGATCTTGAAGAGACAGGTCGAGAGGAGATCGCTCTCGGGATAGTCGTCCACGACCCGGCGGTAGTAGCTCAGAGCGTCCTCGTACTCCTCCTGTTCCTGGGCGATCCAGCCCATGCTGTAGAGAGCGTAGTCCGCGACATCGGACGCCGGTGTCTGATGATAGACGTTCTGGTAGGCCTGCCGGGCCGCCTCGATATCACCAAGTCGCAGACGGGCCTCTCCCCGCCAGTAACTCGCCCGGTCGAGCAGCGTGGAGCGGGGCCGCCGCTGACCGATAGCCTCGAAATCGTCCGCCGCGGCCGCATAGTCGCCGAGCTTGAAGTAGGCTTCGCCGCGACGGTAGAAAGCCTGGTCGAGGTAGGCGCTCTGCGGATAGGCGATGATGAAGGCCCTGAGCAGGTCCACACTGCGCCGGTAGTCCCCCTGCAGGAAGTGGACCTCGGCCTGCAGCAGCTTGACCTCCTCGAGCCGTTTCGAAGTCGGGTGCTTCTCGAGAAAGGAACGGATCTGATCCAGTGCCGGAGTGTAGAGTCCGTCGGAGATGAGCCCGCGGATGAACATGTAGTCCTGTTCCGCCGGATCGACCTGGACCGACGGCGGAGGTACCGGAACACCGTTCTGGGCGGCCGCCGGTGATAGCCCTCCGGTGACCATGAGGATGAGCAGGCAGAACGCCCCTCTCATGCTCCCGGGTCCGGCCTCCGCTCGCGCCCGCTCGCTGAAGCTTGTCTGTAGATCGTTCACTGCCCTGCCGTATCTGTCGGGGAACTGTACCGCGGCGAGGCACGCGCTCACGGCGCACACCGCACCCCGCCCAAGCTAGCCAGACCCTCCGACGCGGGCACTCCTCCCCCCTGGCGGCCGAGCGCGCCGGGTCGATACTACAACGCTTCATCCCCCCGGTTGTTTCCAGGTTTAATGATAAGATCGCGTGCAGGTAGGACGTCGCGGGGTTCACCCGAAAGGGAATCGGACGGTCACGCTCGTCCCCACGCCGGGACGCGAGTCCACCGAGATCTCGCCGTCGTAGGCATCAACGATCGCCCGGGTGATGGCCAGCCCGAGCCCCATCCCCTCGGTCTTGGTCGAGAAGTAGGGTTCGAAGAGCCGTTCCTGTACTTCCGGAGCGATCCCTTCCCCGGTATCGGACACCTCCAGCCAGACGCAGGTGTCGTCGGCCCCGGTGCGGATGATCAGCTCGCCCTCATCGCCCATGGCGTCGAGGGCGTTGCGCATGAGGTTGATCGCCACCCGTCTGATCTGTTCGGCGTCGAGAGGGGCTTCGGGAAGATCCGGGGCGAGTTCCCGGATGATGGTGATCCCTTCGGGCCGGGCCGGTTCAAAGAGGTTGAGGGCGTCCTCGACCGGTTCGTTCAGGTCGGTCGGGGCGCGGCGCACGACCGGGAGCCGGGCGTAGGTGGAGAACTCGTTGGCGATCCGGCGCAGCCCCTCGACCTGTTCGACGATCGTGTCGGTGCACTCATGCAGGATCCGCCCGATGTCTTCGGCGCCCTCGTCGTAGGCCCGCCGGAGGAACTGGGCGGAGAGCTGCATCGGGGTCAGCGGATTCTTGATCTCGTGGGCGACCTGGCGGGCCATCTCCTGCCAGGCGCGTTCGCGCTCGGCCCGGGCGAGTTCATCCCGGTTCTCGCGCAGGGCGATGACCATCTGCCGGAAGGCCTTCTGCAGACCGCCGACCTCATCGCCCCGGGTCACCGGGATCTCGACGTCGAGGTCGCCCCCGGCCACCCGCCTGGCCGAGCCGGTGAGCTCACCGATCGGCTGAGAGATCATCCGGGCGGCCAGCACGGCCACCAGGGTGACGGCCACCACCAGCAGCAGGTAGATACTCGCCACGGTGGTGAAGAGCCGGTTCACCGCGGGATCGTTCAGGCCCCAGAGACCGAAGTGCCGGCGGGCCAGGGTGGCCACGGCGATGCCGCTGTAATCGGTCAGCGGCCGGTAGGCGAAAAGGTAGTTCAGGGCACCGAACGATCCCCACGAGAACGTCCCGACCTCCCGCCCCTGCGAACCCTCCCAGTCGGCGCTGCGCGGCAGCACCCGCGGCAGCACGCCGGCGGTGAACGGCGCCGGATCGGTCGAGACCGCGATCCGGCCGTCGAGGAAGAGATCGACATGACCGGGGGTGCGCGCGGCGGCCTGACGCAAAAGCTCGTCATTATAGGGACGCACGACCAGCGCCGCCCCGCCGGAGAAGCGGCTGCCGATCGGGGCCAGCGCCGCCGACCACAGATCCCCGGCCCGGAAGAGGAAGCTCTGGGGTCCCCGCCCGAGCACGACTTCCCGCAGCGGGATCCGATCGGCCAGGGAATCAGCGAGGGTGCCGGTCAGGCGGACGAGGTTCTCGTCGAAGAGCGCCCACTGGGTGCCGTCGGGGGGGATGGTGAACCCGAAGCTGCTCACATGCTCGGCATCCCGCGCCAGCTCACGAGCCCGGGCGGCGGTCTGCTCGGTGACAGCCTGCTCCACGTTCCGGACGTTCTGTTCCAGGCTGCTCTCCCAGGCCGCCCGTTCCCGCGTCAGCACGAACCCCCTGGTGAGCAGCCAGAGGGCCGCCAGCGGCAGCAGCGCGACGACCAGCAGAGGGATGATGAGACGGGTGCGGAACGACACCCGGCTGAGCGACGTGCTCAGGGGGACGCCGCTGCGCGCCAGCGCTGCGGCCGGGAGCCAGCCGAGCAGAAGGAGACCGAGCAGGAAGATCAGCAGGATCTGCAGGGTCTCGATCAAACGGCCCCACAGACCCGGGCGCGGCATCCCCAGACAGGCGACCCGCTCTACGGTCCCGATCTCACCTACCGCCACCCCGGAGAGGGAGGGACCGGCCCGGGCGGTTTCGAGCCTGAAATAGTACTCGTCGGCGCCCCCGGTCAGCCACCACCCCCGCCGGTACCAGATCCCCTCATCGGATTCGCGCAGGTGCTGGACGACCGGTGTCGGCACCGACGACGGAGCGGGCGCCGGTCTTGGATTGCGCGGTACCGCCAGAAGCCTGAAGGTCTCATCATAGACCCGCACGAAAAGTTCGCCCCCGAACCGTCCGGCCCGTTCGGCCCCGCCCGGATTGGCCGCCAGCGACCAGATCCGTGCCTCGTCGTCGGCCACGAATCCGAGCGGTCGGGGACGCACCCCGGTCAGCAGTGCCCGACCCCCTCCCGGGACCGGCGCGGCCATCAGAAGGGTCTCTTCGCCGAACTGGCTCTGCTCGCCGGCGGCCAGCGCCAGACGCCCCTGCCCCCCCAGGGCGCTGCGGCGCAGTGCCTCGGCCACCGTCAGGTCGAACAGCGAGGCATCGGTGGTGAAGCGCCCCGTCACCTGCCCCCCGCCCGCGACTATCTGCACGCCCCCGGCGCGGTTCTCCCGCTCGAGGTTGAGTTCCCGCCAGATGAGATACGCCTCGCGGTCGGAGTCGGGCGGTTCCTGGTCCGGCGTTGCGCCCATGTGCCGCCGGGCGACATCGTATACCCGCCGCCGCAGAGCATCGATCTCGCCGGGTTCGAGCCCCACCCCCGCACTGCCGAGTGAGGCTGCGGCGTCCGCTACCACCCGCCGGGTGATCATCCGGCCGAGTTCCGATTTCAGCGGCAGCAGCACCAGCGCCCCGATCGTTCCGATACCGAGCAGGGCGGTGAGCATCGGTCGGTGACGGGCGGCATCGAGCCAGAGAGCGGCGGCCAGTGTTCCCCCCCCGGCCGCGAGGACCGCAACCGGTATGGATCCCAACCATAGTCCGGTCAGGTCGGCGCCCACCGCCCCGACCACGGCCGCCAGCAGCGCTCCGATCAGACCGGGGAGGCCGAACCGGGCCCGCAGCAACCGGGCGGCTCCACCCGAGCCGGCCAGGATGGCGAGGGTCATCGCGACTGCGATCAGCCACCCGCTCAGATCGCGCCCCCCGGGCAGGAAGGAGACCCGGGCCCAGAACCAGCTCGGGGCGAACCGGAAGAGATCACCCAGCAGGGCCATCCCGAGCGGCCAGAGGAACACGATCGGCAGACCGGACAGGATCGCCGTCGCCGTCGTCGGTCGACGGTCGGCCAGACGGCGGCTGAAGGTCAGGGCGAACCACAGGGCCAGCGCGGCGGCCGAGACCGCCAGGAAAGCCTGGTTGATGAGCTGATGGCCCGACCACGACGGTGCGATGAGAGCTAGCGTGAGGGGCTGATCGACTGCTCCCACGACCATGGGAACGACCGAGATGTAGATGAGCGGAGCGGCGGTGATCCCGCGCAGAGCCGACGAATCCCGTCCCAGCAGGACGAGGGCGCCGGCCAGAATGGAGAGGAGCAGGACGACCTGAGCGGGGGTGCGCAGGGGGTAGCCGAGAGTCCCGGTGGCGGCCGGTCCCGGGACGATCTCGACCCTCCCCTCTCCCGCTCCCGGCACCGGCACGACCGTGAGCCGGTGGACGAGCCGCCGGGGGAGGACCAGATCGAGCAGGGGTCGGTCGCCGGGAGAGGGTCCGGGAGCGTCGGCCGCCCGCAGGAGCAGGACGGTGAGGTGCAGGGTGCCCGTTCCGACCGGCCGGGTCCGGACCGCGACGACGGCCAGGGAGTCACCGGTTATGGTGAACCGGCCGGTGTCGCTCTCCTCACCGGCCTCCGCCCGGCGCGGTGGTGCCGCCACCGGGACGAGCCAGGGCGAACCGGCCCAGACCGGTCCGGCGTACTCACCGGACAGCCAGGTTACAGCCGCCGCCCCGGTTCCGACCAGGCTCCTTACCTCGGGCCACAGGGCATCGAGATCGGTCGCCGCAGGCGGGGCCGTTTCCTCCATCGTCAGGGCTCGGGCGATCCGGTCGGTCGCGTTCGTCAGAACCGTGCCGGTCTCTTCGATGGCGGCTGCCAGCCGCTGCCGGTCGGCGGTTTCCCGCCGCTGGAGCCAGTCTGGGGAGGGCTGCCGGGGCAGCAGCAGGAAACCCAGCGCGCAGAGCCCGGCCGGGAGGACGACTAACCAGCGCCAGCGTCCGAGAGGATCGCCGCCCGAGCGGTCGGGAGCGGGGCGCAGCAGCAGGAAGGTCGGACCCAGGGGGAGCAGCGCCCAGAGGCGCCCTGCTCCCCAGCCGAGGTAGAGTGCAATCCCGACTGCGACCAGAATGATCCAGCTCAGACGGAAGATCCGCGTGGTGTGATCCCCGCCGATGGCGGGTCGGCTCCCCGATGACATTACGTCCCTCATGATCCTCACAAGTACAGAGGCCGGCGGGGCGAGTCAACTGCCGCGGCGAACTTCCGCTCCCTGTTCCCCGGAGACGCCGGTGTCCCGGTGCCGATGCCTTCCGGCCGGCCGAGCGGCAGCCCGAAGAACGGCTGCACCGGGGCGTGGATCATGCCGTAGTCGTTCTTGCACGC
>CAYSYY010000035.1:0-14955 GCA_964435265.1 uncultured Gemmatimonadota bacterium | reverse complement strand
GAAACAGTACGCTTCGCGCTTCCAAGCGGCCGTCTCCCCCGCCCGTTTGCTCACGCTCAGGGTCACCACCGGAGTGCCGTCCATGCGGGCGTAGGAAGACCGCTCGGTGAACGCGAAGTCCACCCGGGCCACATCGCGCACGTACACCGGCCGGTCGCCCGGGGTATCGACGACGATGCCCTCGATGAGACGGGTGTCGGTGAACTCCCCGGGAACACGCACCAGGTACTTCAGGGGCCCCACGTCGATCGAACCGCCGGGTATGGTGATGTTCTCTCCCCGGATGGCGTCGACCACATCGGAGAAAGCCAGGTTGTAGTACTTGAGCCGGGGAAGATCGACATTGACCTGCACCTCGCGTTCCACCCCACCCGAGAGGGTGGCTTCGAGCACCATCGGGATACTCTCGATCCGGTCCTGCAGCTCTTCGGCCAGCTCCTTGAGCCGGACCTGGCTGTAGGAACCCGCGATGTTCACCTGCATGATCGGGAACTCTGAGAAGTTGATCTCGATGACCCGCGGTTCCTCCACCTCGCCGGGCAGGTCGGGGCGGGCCAGATCGACCTTCTCCCGCACGCTGCGCAGGGCCTCGTCCATGTCGGAACCGGCCCGGAATTCGATGTTGATCGAGGAGATGCTCTCCGACGACGTGCTGGTGATCGTCTTCACGTCCCCGATCGTGGAGAGCTCACGCTCGAGCGGCTGAGTCACCAGGCTCTCCACGTCGTCGGGGGACGCCCCGGCATAGAACGTGCTCACGAGCACGTTGGGGATGGTGATCTCGGGGCTGGCCTCCTTCGGGATCCGCAGATAGGAGGAGATCCCCATGAGGACGATGATCACGATCAGCACCAGGACGCTGGTGGGATTGCGGATCGCCAGGCTGGTGAGACCGAATTCCTTGTAGCCGCCGATGTTCCCGGCGCTGCCGCCGCCATGACGCTCCTGCGTGCTCATCGGACCGATCCTTCCTGCCGTCCCTCCTCACCGTCCACGATCCGCACCAGATCGCCGTCGCCGAGAGTGAGCTGACCCACGGTCACGACCCGTTCCCCGGCCGAAAGCCCCGAGAGGACGACGACGCGGTCGTCGCGACTCGGGCCCAGGGTGACGGTGCGGGCCCGGGCCAGCAGCTGACCCTCGCGCTCCTCGACAACGAAGAGCTGGTAACCGCTCTCGATCCGCATCACGGCTTCCTGCGGCACCACCAGCGCCCCGGGTGTCTCCTGCAGCCTGATGCGCATGGTGGCGATCATCCCCGGCTTGAGCATCCGCCCGGGGTTGGGGTGACGCATCTCGATCAGGAAGGTGCGCGAATCGGGATCCACCGTATCGCCCACGAAGGTGATCGTCTCCACACAGCCGGCCTCGGGGCAGTTCTCGAACGAGAGTTCCACCTGCGATCCCACCCGGACGTCGGAGGCGAAGCGCTCGGGTACGCCGGCTGTGATCTTCACTTCATCGGTGGCGACGATGCGGGCCAGCGGCGCGGCCGGCAGAGCGTACTCGCCGGCCTCGACGTAGTGTTCCTCGAAGATCCCGGTGACCGGCGTGCGGATCGTCTTCTTGGCCAGCCGGGTCTCCAGGGTGCTCACCGTGGCCTCCCGCATCAGGGCGGTCTCCCGGGCCTGGATATAGGCCAGCTCGGTGCCGATCTGCTCATCCTCCCACAGCCGCCGCTGCCGCTCCCACGTCTCGCGGGCGAGGCGGGCGGCCGCCCGGGCCTCGTCGAGCTGGGCTTCGAGGATCGCGGCATCCATCTGCGCGATCGCTTCACCCCGGCTGACGCGGGCCCCCCGCGCGATCAGGAACTCTTCGACCACCCCACCCTCTTCACTCACCACCGTAACGTCGTGGAGCGCTTCCACCGCCCCGGATACCCCGATCGTCGCGGTGAAGGTCTCCGGCACGGCCGCCTGGACCTGCACGTTGATGACCCGGATGTACTCCTCCCCCCCCTCGGTTTCGGCCTGTGGGGTACACGCCGCCCCGAGTGTCAGGAGCAGCGGGAACACGATCATTCTCTGTATGCGGTTCGTCATCGCGACACCTCATCCACCAGGGGGACCCGGCCAGCGGCCAGATCCAGTTCCGCCTGGGCGACCAGGTGGTCGTAGACCGCCTGGGCGTAGTTGAATTCAGCCATCCGCAGGGCATTCTCGGCGTCCACCACCTCGAGGCGGCTGGCCACGCCCTCACGGTACCGGGCCGAGACGATCTCGAAACCGGTGCGGGCCTGCTCCACGCTCCGGGCCTGGGCCCGGGCCCGCTCCCGGGTCTCCTCCAGGCTGTTCACGAGCGCCCGAACCTCGTTGGCGGTCGCCGCGAGAAGCAGCTCGAGACCGGTATCGACCCGCTCGATCCCTAGCAGGTTCTGCTGCACCGCCGCCCGGGTGCGGAAACCGTTGAAGAGCGGGACCCGCAGGGCCACCCCGGCCTGCTGCAGGGAGGTGCGGTAGTCCGGGTTCTCTCCGAAGAAGTCGAGCCGGTCGTTCTCCTGGGCGGTGACCGTCCAGCTGTAGAAGCCGGAGAGCGTCGGATAGTACTGCGATCGCGACGCCCGCATCCGGGCATGAGCCAGTTCCCGGTTGATCCGGAGCTGTCGCAGGTCGGACCGCTCTGTGTACGCCCCGGTCAGGACGACCTCATACCCCAGAGTCGAAGCCTGCGGCAGGCCGGCGACCTGCAGGAGGCTCTCGGACGCCGGCGAGCCGGCGGTGCGGTTCTCCATGTCCAGATCCATCAGACTGCCGGCGACCCGGAGAGGAGTCTCCACCTCGAGCCCCATGAGCAGAGCGAGGTTGCGCTCGGCGGCCTCGAGGGCATCGGCCGATCGGCGGAGCTGGGGCTCCAGATTGCCCAGTTCCACCTCGAGCCGGAGGACATCGTAATCGCTGGCCAGGCCCGCCTGTTGACGGGCCCGGGTCTCGGTGAGGGTCTGGCGCAGGCGCTGGACGCTGTTCTCGGTGAGCCGGTGGCTCTCCCGGGCCAGCAGAACCCCGTAGTAGGCGGTGCGGATATCGGTCGCGGTTCTCTGGGCGGTGCCGCGCAGGGTCTCCACGGCCAGCTGCCGGGCGGTCCCCACAACCTGCAGGCCGATGATCACGGTGTAATCAAAGAGCGGCTGATCGAGGGTGAGCCCGCCGTTCCAGTTGTTGTCGGCGCCGAAACGCACCGTGATGAACTCATCCTCGGGAGCGCCGGGGTCGAAGATCCGGGCAGGCAGGAACGATTCCAGCGGAGTCAGGCTGCGGGTGAGGCGGAGGTTGCCCGTCAATGTGGGCAGGGCGCGCCCGCGGGCCTCGGCCACCTGCTGCCCGGCCGTCTCGAGAGCGAGGCGGGCGTCGGTCACGCTCCGGCTGTGCTCCAGGCCGAGGGCGATGCTCTCCTCGAGCGTGATCACTCTCTCACCGGCCGTTCCCGTCCCGCGGATCTGCGCTCCGAGATCAATCGGGAGGAGCAGTAGCGTTCCCGCGAGGATCGTAATCGATCCCGTGCGGATACACGCCGAGCCCAGGCGGCCCCTGACAGATCCTGCGGAAATCCCGGACAATCCCCTGAGGATTCTGACGAACCCCTCGGGAATCCTTATCAATTCCGAGGGGATTCCTGACCAGAGTATCAGATGCCCGAGCCGGCGGAAGCTCCCAGTGCTGTCGTTTCTCGATCGATCCCTGTGCCCAGGTTTCATCCTTACGCTCCTTATTCGTAACTATTATTGTTACTAATATATATGCGGGCAATGTATTACGCACTCCTAATTTTATTTTTTCCCCGGTGGGAGCGGAAAGGAGACCGGCCGGATGGTGGTACCGGATAGCGGCACTGGACAGTGGCACCTGACGGCGGCACCATATGGCGGCAGTGGCACCTGACGGCGGCACCATATGGCGACAGTGACACCTGACGGCGGCACCATATGGCGGCAGGAGATATGTTGGCATGAAACGGGTGGATATGCTATTATATGTGCGTGTGCTGTCCCCCCGACCGGTGGGTGAACGATCATTATGAATAATTCCGCCCCCCGTTCACGCGAACGGACCGGGATCCGGCTCACCACCGCCCTCCTGCGCGCTGCCGGGGGCGGTCTCGTTACCGCCTTCTTCCTGCTCGCCGTCCTGTCCCCCCTCTCCCCCTCCGCTTTTGTCGAGATAGGCGGCCGTCCGGTTCTCGATAATCCGCCCAGCGACGCCATGGCCGCCCTGCAGTTCATGACCCTGCAGCGGGCCTATCCCGAGCGGGACATCCCCGACCAGCGCTACATGCAGGAGTTCGAACGGGTGGCCCCCGCCCGGCACCTGGCCCGGGAGCGGGCGGCGGGATCAACAGCGGGAGGCTATCCCGAACCCGGGCCGTGGGCGGCGATCGGTCCCAAGAACGTCGGCGGGCGGACCATCTCGCTGGCCGTCAATCCGAAGAACACGGAGATCATCTGGGCCGGGGCGGCCTCCGGCGGCCTCTGGCGGACCGATACGGGGGGCATCGGTGCCCGGGCCTGGCACTACATCGAGACCGGCTTCCCGGTGCTGGGAGTCAACGCCATCGCCATCGATCCGGGCGACACCGCGGCCGTCTATATCGGCACCGGCGAGGTCTATAACCGCGATGACTCGATGGGGAGTATCTACATCCGCACCACCCGCGGCTCCTACGGTATCGGCATCCTGAAGACCACCGACGGCGGGGCCACCTGGGCCAAGAGCCTCGACTGGTCGTATAACGAGCGGCGCGGTGTGCTCGACCTCGTCATCGATCCCGACAATACCTCCCGGATCTGGGCCGGCACCAGCGACGGCGTCTATCGCTCCACCGACGCCGGGACGAGCTGGCAGAACGTGCTGGACGTGGACATGGCAGTGGACATCGCCGTCGACCCGGTCCATACCGACACGCTCTACGTCTCCTGCGGCAACCTCAGCACCCCGAACGGATCGATCGGTATCTACCGCTCCTTCGACGGCGGAGGCACATGGACACAGCTGAACACATCCGGGAGCGTCCTGCCTCAGACCTGGACGGGGAAGACCCTGCTCGACATCTACCAGGCGGCGCCGAACGTGATCTACGCCGATGTGGCCAACATGTTCAGCGACGAGGATTCTACCGGGGTGGGTCTCTACCGCAGCCTCGATTACGGTGACACCTGGCAGCGGCTGACCAACAACACCGACTGCTGCACCGATTCCCTTTTCAACAATGAACTGGGCACCCGCGGGTACAACATGATCCCGTCGTACCAGGGCTGGTTCGCCCACTACGTGATCGTGCATCCGACCGACTCCACGAAGGTCATCGTCGCCGGGGTCGATACCTACCGATCCGACGATGGCGGCCGTAACTTCGTGCGTACGTCGCGCTGGAACAGCTGGAGGTACGGGACCACCCCGGCGGGGGGGGACGAAGGCCGGGTCCCCGGCTATTCCCACGCCGACCACCATAACTTCGCCCGGCATCCGACCGCCCCGAACACCCTCTTCTTCGGCAACGACGGCGGGGTGTTCAAGACCGAGGACTTCGCCCAGACTTTCCGATCCCGCAACGGCGGTTACCAGAGCACCCAGTTCTATGCCGGCTTCAGCTCACACCGTCTGATCCCGAGCCTGGCCATCGGCGGTCTGCAGGACAACAGCACCGTGCTCTATCAGGGAACCCCCGATTGGAAGCGGATCTTCGGCGGGGACGGAGCGATGACCGCCCTGCACGCCACCGATATCAACTATGTTATCGGCTCCTCGCAGCGGGGAGCGGTCTACCGCTCGTGGGATCGCGGCGATTCCTATTCCTTAACCAACCAGGATATGTACTACGACGGCACCGCGGTCTGCTTCGTCGGTCCGCTCGGGCAGGCACCGTCTGATCCCTCGATCATCTACGGCGGCCGGACCCGGATCTACAAGAGCACCGGTTACACCACTTCCTGGAACCTGCCTGCAGGAGCCACCGAGCTGAGCGGCGCACCGGTTGTGTCCATCTCGGTTTATGCCGGATCCCCCGACATCGTCTGGGCCACCACCGTTCCCGATCCGCCGATCGAAGCGGGAGTGTTCCGTTCCGTCGACGGCGGGCGCAGCTGGACCGACGTGACGCAGGACCTCCCCGACCGCTACCCGATGGACATCGTGGCGGCGCCGCCTACGTGGTCTTTTCCGGTTTCGGCACCTCGCACCTGTTCAAGACCACCGACACCGGCTCGACCTGGATCGACCTCGACGGCGGGGCTCTTCCCGACATCCCCACCTCGGCTCTGGCGATCGATCCCTACCGCCGGAGCTACCTCTACCTCGGCAACGACTTCGGGGTCTGGTTCTCCCCCGACGACGGCGGGTCGTGGTACGAGTTCTCGACCGGCATGCCCACCGGGGCGCTGATCATGGATCTGAGCGTAAGCCCGTCGAACTGGTCGCTGCGGGCGGCCACCCACGGCCTCGGGGTGTGGGAGCGTACCCTGGTGAGCGCGACCGCGGCCGAAGGGGACACCGTCGCGCCGTCGTTCCTCTTCGCCCCGGTCCGCAACAGCGTGCTGCGCCCCTACCTCGATCTCTACTTCGTACCCTCCGAGATCCTCCCCACCCTCCCTGAGGCGGACGTCGACGGTTCGGCGCTCAGCCTCGGGACCATCACCACCGTCGACGGCAACCTCTACGTTGCCGACTGGGAGCTGGATGAGGCGGGGACCTACACCATCACCATCGACGCGACCGACTTCGCGGGCAACGACTCCACCTCCACCTTCACCTTCGCGGCCGCCCTCGTGAGTGCCGGGCAGGGGTGTGCCCTTAACCTGTCCGGAGCCGGTGTCACCCTCGCCGACGCCGCCCTCACCATCGAGCCCGGGGCGGTGGCGGGACAGGAATACGTCGTGGCTGCGCCCATCAGTGAGGGGGTGCTGGGGCTGCTCCCGGTCGGCGGGGATCGAGTGCGGACGGCTGAGCGCTACGCCGGTGCCGGGACGGCCGGAGCCGGGACGGCCGCAACCGTAGCGGCCGGAAGCGGAGACCGCACCCTCGGCCTCTGGTCCTTCCAGCCCGCCGATCTGCACCTGGCCTCACAGGCCCGCCTGGTGGCGAGCTGGGATCGGGACGCTCTCGCCGGAGCCGATCCCGCGGCCCTCTCGATCTGCCGCCGCGAAAGCGGGGGGTGGATCCCGCTGCCCTCGTACGTCGATCCCGAACGCCGTACCGTCGAAGCCGCCATCGACCGGCTGGGAGTCTATTCACTGCGGTTAGGTGACGGGACCGCTGCGGGACCGGTGTCGTTCGGGCTGGAGCAGAACTTCCCCAATCCGTTCAACGGGGCCACCACCCTCCGTTACGCCCTGCCGCAGGCCGGACCGGTCGAACTCGCCGTGCTGAACGTGCGCGGGCAGAGGGTACGCACGCTGGTCAGCGGCGGACAGGAGGCTGGCCGGCACACGGTGAGCTGGGACGGTCGTTCCGACGCCGGCCGGGAGGTGGCAACCGGGATCTACCTCATCATGCTGCGGGCCGGTGGGCGCACCTTCACCATCAAGGCACTCTACATCCGATAGGGGGAGAGGAGCCGTGCCCGTGCGATATCGCCTCAGAGCGCCTGGACCGGCCCGGTACCGGCCGAGTCCGGTTCTCCCCACCGGTCTCCTCTGCCTCCTCCTGGCATCCGGCGGGTGCGGGAAAAGCACCGGTCCCGATCTGACCGCCCCGGCCCAGGTACGCGGGGTGGGCGCAAATCTGAGCCACGACACCACGGCCATCGTCTTCTGGCTCAAGAGCTACGAGGCCGACCTCTCCCACTACGTGCTCTATATGGGTACGCAGCCCGATTCGCTCGCCGCCGATTCCGATTCCCTGACGACCACTTCGAAATCCTTGACCGGGCTGGTGATCGGTACGACCTACTATTTCGGCGTCACGGCCGTGGACGAAGCCGGGAACGAGAGCGTCATGAGCCGGCTGGCCGACGTCACCGCCACCAACGCGGAATGGGAAGCGTCGCTGGGCTGGAGCGATTTTCAGGCCGGCGCCTACGAAGATGCGCTTTCCCACTTCCAGGCCGCCATCGTGCGCTCCGGCACCTACGCCCCCGCCTACCTCGGGGAGGGCTGGTGCCGGGCTTTCATGGGAGCGCTCGAACCCGCCCGCATCTCGTTGCAGCAGGCCAACACTCTCGGCCTGGCCAATCAGCATGCCAACGCCGGTCTTGCCCTGGTGCTGAAGGAGCAGGACAGCTGGGCCGATGCCATCGCCCGCGCTGAGACCGTGCTCACGAACGATGAGACCTGGGCTCTACCCTGGCGCACCACCATCGACTGGCGGGATCTGCGCCTGGTAATCGCCCAGTGCGCCTTCCGGCTGGGGGATCTGTACTTCGCCGACGTCCAGGTTCAGGTCGACATCCTCGATCCCGGCAACGGATTCGATCCCGCCGATCCCGCGACCTGGATCGTGGGGGGGACGGGCTACTCCAGCTACGCTGCGGCCCTGCTCATGAAGCTGGTCGAACTGGAAGCCGCCCTCGGGGGCTGAGAGTCTACCGGGCCATCTTCATATGGCTTTTCTAACACATTGTGCATTAATATGATAAATCGTTCATATACAGTAGCACTTGATCTACATGGCAGCCTGCTCGATCCGGCCTGGCGGATCCCCGCAGAGCTGGTCCCTGAACTCACCGCCGCCCTCGAGAGCCTTTCCGAGGTCTGCCGTTTCTGTCTCGCCACCGGGAACGATCTGCCTTTCGTCCGGCGCCACGTACCGCCTCCCGTTCTCGATCTGATGGATGCCGTCGTCCTCGAGACCGGGTGCGTGCTGGCCGCCGGGGATAACGAGGAGGTGCTCGTCGGAGAAGACCTCCGCCTGAGGGTGAAGGAGCTCGAAACTGTTCTGCGGGCCGATCCGCCGCCCGGGGTGCGCTATTTCGCCCGCCGGCTGGCCACCATCAGTCTCTTCACCCGCACCGAGGAGGGGGGTGCGGACCCGGCCGGCCTCCACCCCCGGGTGGTCGACCTGGTCGAACGGCACGGCTTCGCCGACACCGTTGCAGTGACCCATTCCGACGTCGCGGTGGATATAATCCCACGGGGGTACTCGAAATACACCGGCGTGCGAACCGCCGCCGGCGGCGGTTCGCTGATCGCGATCGCCGATTCCCTGAACGACCGCGACCTGATCCTCGGGGCCGACCGCGCCTTCCTGCCGGCCAACACCTCCCCCGCCCTGCTGGCCGCGCTCGCCGGAGCCGGGCGGGTCGTGGCCCCGCTGCCTGGAACGTGGATTGCCGGGGAAGCGCCGGTCGAAGATCGCAGCGCCGGCGATGATGCCGCCGGGGTGATCTACCGTAGTGGGACCGGGTATACCCGCGGCGTTATCGAGATCCTACGGTTCCTCGGCGAGCACCTGCCTCAGCAGGTCGGGCCGGTTGGTGATGATGGAATCAACCCCGAGCCGGAGTAGGGCCCGCATCCGCTCGGGATCGTTCACCGTCCAGACGTGGACGGCCTTGCCCGCGGCGTGGGCCCGCTGAACGAAGCCGGAATCCACCACCGACTCATGGCAGCTCAGGATCTCCCAGCCGCCGGCCAGGATATCGACCGGATAATCCTGACCGAAGATGAAGCCCGTTCGGAGTTCGGGGGCGAGGCGTTTGACCTCCTCCACCGTGGCCCGGTCGAACGAGGTGATGAAACACCGGGCGCCGGCCCGCTCGGAGCGGATGACCTCGATCACCCGGGCCGCGATCCCCGGTGTGGGGCGCGGCACCTTGATCTCCACATTGAGCTCGAGCCGGCCGCGGGCCCAGCGCAGGATCCTCCTCAGGGTCGGGACCGGTTCTCCGGCATAGGCATCCCCGAACCACGCTCCGGCTTCGAGCTCGCGCAGTTCTTCCAGCGTCCGGTCGGCCACCTCTCCGCCGGCCCCGGTGGTCCGGGTCAGGGTGTCGTCGTGCATCAGTACGACCTCGCCGTCGGCCGTGATCTGCACGTCGAGTTCAGCCCGTCCGGCACCCTCCTCGAAAGCCCGGACCATGGCGATCAGGGTGTTCTCCGGCGCCAGCCCCGAGGCCCCGCGGTGGGCGGTGATGCGGGGGTCGCCGGGCAGGCTGCGGCTGCAGGCCGCCGCGCCCAGTGTCACGCCGAACAGGATCGCGGCCGCGGTCAGATCCCGGAGCCTTCTCATCATGCCCTGTGCCCTCCCGGAGCCGATCCGCACCGGCTCCGCGTTCCGTTCCGGCCCGATCCGGCCGGACCGCTCAGATGATCTTCTCGATCCGGTGCCTGCGCCCGGGCCTCAGCCCGCCTTCCTGCTGCAGCGCCGGAGACACCCGGATGCTTCCCTCCTCCCCGGGCTCGACCGCGGTCAGCCGGCCGTGCACGCTGCGCAGCCCGCCTAGCCAGCGGCGTGCATCGGTCACATAGACGATATCCCCGATCCGGGCGCCGATCCGGTCCGCGGCCGCCCGGGACACGCCGACCTCTTCGATCCCCTCGGCCACGCTCAGGATCCCCACCGCCACCCCGCCTTCCTCCTCGTTCGGCTTCCCGCCCTTGTAGATTCTCTTCGCTTCCGCGAGCGTTCCCACCACCAGCCCTTCGATGTCGCGCTCGCTCCGACTCCGGGCCAGCAGGGTCACCGTCACGGCGATGACACCGCTCACTACCAGCCCGTAAAGAGCCCGGGTGTAGGTGAATCCGCCCGCCGGATCGACGCCGTGGGCGACCGGGGTGACGAGAACCGGCCAGACGATCGAGAGCGCAATCAGCACCGAGCCGCCGAGCATCGTCCAGAAAGCCGCCGCCGGGGTATAGCGCCGCCAGTAGATCCCGAGGACGATCGTGATCACCATGGCCGGGGTGATGCTGGCCGTGAACGAGCCGTGCGCGACGTAGATCGAATTGAACGAGGCGAAGACGGGAACCAGCGCGATTCCGAGCAGCGCGGCTGCGAGCGAGACGATCCGGGCCGCTCCCAGGTAGTGACGGTCGGTGGCTCCGGGGCGCAGATAGGGACGGTAGACATCGTTGACGGCCACCGCCGAGACGGCGTTGATAAGGGTGTCGACGGTCGACATCAGGGCGGCGGTCAGCGCCGCCATGACGAACCCGAACATGCCGGGACCGCAGATCCGGTCGGCCACCACTACGAAGATCCGGTTCGGGTCGGTGTCGGGGGGGAGCTGCCCGTTGCTCACCATGGCGCGGCCGAGCCAGCCGGCGTTGGAAACCGCCAGCGCGGCCAGGGGCATGAGGACCAGGATCAGGGCGAGGTAGCTCCGGCGGATCTCGCGCACGCTCTTGAGCGAGAGGAAGCGCAGGATGAAGCCCTGGTTCATGAGATACAGCGCGAAGGTGTTGGCCACGCCGTCCTGCCAGAAGATGCCCACGAAACTGAAGGCGTGCGGTTCGTTGAACCGGGCGAAAGGCAGGCGGTGGAGCACCGGCAGGCCCGACCAGAATTCGTCCCACCCGCCGAGCAGGTTCAGCCCCAGGCCGAAGAGCAGGAACCCGGCGACGAGCAGGATGACCCCCTGGGCAAGGTCGGTCATGATCACCGAGGTCTGTCCCCCGGCGGTGACGTAGAGGGCGCAGATGACGGCCACCACCACGGCCGAGATGATCACCCCGCTGCCGAGCATGGCGTTGATGGCCACTCCCATGGTGTAGAGGTTGATGCCGATGTACCCGACCATGTAGAGGAGGATCAGGATGGTGGCCATCACTCCGGTCCGGGTGTCGAACCGTCGGCGGAAGTACTCGGGCACCGAGAGGATACGGTTGAAGTAGATGATCGGCAGCCAACCCAGCAGCAGGAAGCTCATCACGATCCAGTCGTTCATATAGGCCATCGAAGACGATAGCCCGTACCGGAAACCGGCCGCCGAGTACTTGATGAAGCTGTAGGAACCCACCACCGAGGCAACGCAGCTGAAGGTGATGAGCCACCAGGAGAAACGCTGCCCGCCGCAGAAGAAATCCCGGGTGGTCCGGGTGAACCGAGCGAAGGTGAACCCGAAGCCGAAGATCAGAACGAAGTAACCGACGATGATCCAGTAGTCGAGCCGGGTGCCGATGACCGTGGTTGTATCCATCGGCTTCAGCCGATCGCGGCCAGGTGCCAGAGGGTCTGACCGGCGAGATAGAACAGGACGCCGGCAAGCATGAACAGGATGGTGCGGCGGTCGGAGCGCCGGCGCAGCGAGTAATCACCCGCGCGCAGGGGAACGAGCAGGCCGACCGCGAAGATGACACCGCCGACGGCGAACTGGTAGATCAGGGACGACCACTCCATGCCGGTGCTCCTTCTCCGCTGACGGCTCCCGGGCGCCATCTTACACCGGGCGGCCTCGGGCCGCCACCCCGCGGGCGCGCCATTGTCCCTCGTTGTTTCACGCCGATAGAGTGCTCCCGGTGAGTTGTCTGGCACGGCGGGTTTCCCTGCAGTAATATTGGACATTCGTACGTATCATCATCTGCCGGCCGCTGCCAGCCTGAAACGGGGGTACTGACGCGATGACGCCTGCGACCATCGGACGCGTGATCCCGCGCGTGGGGACGCTGCTCCTGCTCGCCCTGACCATCACCATCGCCGGACCGGGTTCCGCCCGGGCCCAGTTCTCCGAATTCCAGCTCCCGCCCGACCAGCAGAGCGGCGGGAGCCTGCAGTTCGGACCCGGCATGACCTGGATCGACGGTGAGCCATACTTCAGCTTCAACATCCAGCCGGAACTGGCCTTCGGAAAGATCGGAGTCGGCCTCAGCATCCCGCTCCTCTTCGACACCGGGACCTGGCAGCTCCGGAAGATCGACTGGGATCAGAGCCGGGACTTCGCACGGCTCTTCCGGTACGTACGGTACGGAGTGAAGCGTGATCCGTTCTACGTCCGGGTCGGCGAACTCTCCAACGCCCTGCTCGGGCACGGTTTCGTCGTCTACTACTACAACAACAACCTCGACGACAACTATCCCAAGCGGGGCATGCAGCTCGACATCGATTTCCAGAAGTACGGTTTCGAGACTCTGCTGGGGAACTTCGGCCGGGCCGAGCTCTACGGCGTGCGCGGTTACGTCCGGCCGCTGCAGTTCCTGGAGAAGAACATCCCGATCATCAAGAATTTCGGTGTCGGCGCCACCATGATCACCGATCGCGATGCCATGCTGGAGCAGCCGGTCAACGTTATCGGTCTCGACCTCGAACAGCCCATCCTGCACGCCGATATGGCCGACATCTACCTCTACTTCGACTGGTCGAGCATCGCCGACTGGGACAACCAGGAGCACGGCAACGGTATCGGCTACGGGATCGCGACCGATATCCGGGGTATCGCCGGGCTCTTCGCCATCGGGGCCAAGCTCGAGATGCGGAACCTCAGCGAAGGCTTCACCGCCGGCCTGATCAGCCCGCTCTGGGACGTGGACAAGCGGCAGATTATGGCCGATCTGCCCGCTCAGCCCAAAACCAATGGCTGGTACGGGGAACTGGTGGGGACCGTCCTGGGCCGGATCAGCCTGCGCGGCATGTACTTCCAGACGGGTGCGTCGGATATGGGCGATCAGTTCGTCATGCACGCCGACGCGACCAAACTGGTCCCGGGAGTGTCCCTGCAGGGATTCTTCGTGAAGCGGAACATCCAGGAGGGCAGCGATCTCTTCAGCCTGGACGATGACGCCATGACGATCGTCGAGGCGGGCTACAAGCCCTACCCGTTCATGACGGTGCTGATGCACTACGAATGGACCTACGTCTGGGACTCTTCAGAACACGACTACGTGACCCAGAAGCGGATCGAGCCACGGGTGCAGTTCGGTTTCAGCTGGTAGCGCCCGGGCGCGCTCGGGGACCGTGAGGGGCGGGGATCAGGCGGTGGATGATCAGATCATACGGTACCGGGACACGCGCGGTATCGATCCCGCCCGGCCGGCCTTCTCCGACGTCGTCATCAGCGGTATCGCCGACGGGGGAGGACTCTACGTCCCCGAGTTCCTCCCCCCCCGTTTCGCCCGCCCCGCGCTGACCGCGCTCTCCGCCCGGTCCTATTCAGAGCGCGCCCTCATCGTCTTCCGCCGATTCGGACTCGACCTGCCGGCCGAACGCCTCCCCCCCCTGCTTGCCCGGGCCTACGGGACGAATTTCGATTCGCCGGCCGTGGCGCCGGTGCGCGACGCCGGCGACGGCCGGTGGATCCTCGAACTCTGGCACGGCCCGACCCTGGCCTTCAAAGACATGGCCCTGCAGATCATGCCGCTTCTCTTCGCCGAAGCGGTGGCCCTGAAGCAGGCGGCCGGGGAGCTGGAAGAGGACTTCCTGATCCTGGTGGCCACCTCGGGAGACACGGGCACGGCCGCTCTGGAGGGTTTCGCTGGAGTAGCGCATACCCGGATCGCGGTTTTCTACCCCGCCGCCGGCGTTTCGGAGACCCAGCGTCTGCAGATGATCACCCGCCCCGGGGGGAACGTGGCCGTCTTCGGGGTCACCGGCACCTTCGACGACTGCCAGAACGCCGTCAAGGCGGCCTTCTCCGATCCGTCGTTCACAACCCGGCTGCGTTCCGCTCACCGCCTGCGGCTCTCCTCGGCCAACTCGATCAACTGGGGACGGCTGCTGCCGCAGATCGTCTACTATGCCTCGGCCTACGCCGATATGGCGGCTGGCGGCGCCGTCGCCGCCGGTGCCGAGATCGATGTCTGCGTGCCGACCGGCAACTTCGGCAATATTCTGGCGGCCTGGTACGCCCGGCGGCTGGGGGTGCCGATCGGGCGACTGCTCTGCGCCAGCAACGAGAACAGCGTCCTGACCGATTTCCTGGCTACCGGCGTCTATGAGCTCACCGGACGCCGGCTCGTTCAAAAACGCGCCGTCAAACGCCGGACCGGTCGGAAGGGCGCGAGTAAGCCCGCACTCGGCGCCGAATGGGCCTGCGGCAGCTTTTCAGGCTTTGCCTGCCCCTCCTGAATCAACTACCCTGAGTGCGCCCGTCGAAGGC
>CAYSYY010000034.1:0-15003 GCA_964435265.1 uncultured Gemmatimonadota bacterium | reverse complement strand
GGCAGGTTGGAGGTATCTATGAAGTTTATGCCCGAATCACCTTTATACGTATGGAATACTAACTATAAATGGACGATTCCAAGTATTGCTGCGATGGGTCCTATTGGATTGGTAATTGCTATTGTTTATTATTTGCTTTCAAATATTAACCCGATACTTGCTATTGTCGGTGTTTCTATATTTTTCTTGCCAACATTAATGATTCGATATGCCCACAAATTATTCGTTGATGTTAACAATGCATATTTCAATTCGATTAAAGCACTAGTCTCAGCACTGGATGCCAGCCATCATTACACGCAGGGTCACTCTACACGGGTAAGTCAAAACGCAGAGACTATAGCCAAGTATTTAAAGTTGCATGACAAGGAGGTTGAAGCTATCCGAAGAGGTGCTCTGCTTCATGACATTGGCAAGATTGGCCTGGACAAATCCATACTGGATAAAGAGGGAGCGCTCTCGAGCTCAGAATGGGCACAGGTGAAGCAGCACCCTCTTCAGGGAGCACGAATCATTGGAGACCTGTCCTTCCTGGAAGAGGCGCGACAGATTGTCCTGCATCACCATGAGCGTATTGATGGGAAAGGATATCCATACGGTCTGTCAGGAAGCGAAATACCAGTTGGTGCGAAGATAGTGAACGCCCTGGATTCGCTGGATGCACTCACATCTGACCGTGCCTATCGTCACGCATTGACCAAAGAACAGGCCATGGAGATCCTGCAGAACGGAGCAGGTGAACAGTTCGATCGATCCATCGTGAGTGCAGTATCCGAACTAATTGAAAACGAAAAACTTGTTTTTCAGTCAGAATCGGAAGGTGATGAATGGGATCCTGAGATACTCTTTACTCTCAAGGAAGTTGAAGAAGCTCTGAACATTGATGTGGAAGGACAGGTCGCTTGATCGATTACAAAAGCAGTGGAGTTGATATTAAGGCCGGAGATGCTGTGAAATCCAGGATCACCCGGCTGGTTCGGGATACATATACCGACAAGGTGCTGACGAAGGGGGGGGAATTCGCAGGATTGATTCAGCTACCGGATTGCAGTGACGCGATCGCGGTGAGTATCGATGGAGTTGGCACAAAACTCAAAGTTGCGGTACTGGCTGGGATCCATGACACCGTCGGCCAGGATCTCGTCAATCATTGTGTTAACGATATAGCTGTCATGGGCTGCGAGCCGCTCTGTTTTGTCGATTACATCGCAGTGGGGAAGCTTGATAATCAGATTGTCTTAAAGATCGTTGAAGGTCTCAGCCGGGGGTGCATCGAAAACGGGATAGCACTTATCGGTGGTGAGACTGCTCAGATGCCGGATATGTACTCCGAGGGTGAATATGATCTCGCTGGGGCAATAGTTGGACGCATCAATCCATCGAATCAATTCCCGAAACCAGATATCGGGCCGGGAGATCTCTTGATCGGCGTCCAGTCAAATGGATTGCATACAAACGGGTACTCCTTGGCCAGGAAGATCCTGTTCGAGGAGAAGAGAATAACGGTTGACCTCTATCTTGAAGAAATCGGATGTACATGGGGTGAAGAGCTTCTGAAGACACATCGATCCTATCTAAACCTCATCAGAGCAGCCAAGGTCATGCCCGGTGTCAAAGCATTTGCACATATCACAGGCGGTGGAATACCGGGGAATCTCTCCAGAGTGCTGCCTGATAATCTCTCTGCCATTATCGAGCTGAGTGAAATCCGATCGAATCCGGTGTTTTCGGTACTTCAGGGTTATGGGAATGTATCGACTGAAGAAATGTATAATGTCTTCAACATGGGGGGAGGTTTGATCATCGTTGCGGATTCTCGAGAAGCCTCAAATATCATTAGTGTAGTAAACCAGTTTGAGGATTCTTATGAAATCGGGCATGTCGATCAGATAGGTGATGAGGGAGGTGTCATTCTTCAGTAGATGAGAGGGTGGAAATGAAATCGAAATATCAGATTGTAATTATTGGATCTCTTCTGAATCTACTTATTGCTATATGGATTTGGACAGGATTAGAACAGAGTACATTTTGGAATTCGCCGTTTCAATTTCCGTTTCTGTTTTGGATGTTTCTCTCCTTGTTATTCACCTTTGTACGAACATCACTACCATTCGGTAAATCGTCAGCTTCTCTAGCAGATATCATCGATGTTGCTGCGATTGCAATTGTTGGACCAATTCCGATCATTATTGCGAATATATTCGTACTTCTCTTCGAATCCATTCGAGAGCGTGAGGAGAGGATTATAAAATTACCATTCAATATTTCAATGTGGATATGCACTCCAATATTATCTTTTTATATATTCAGTGTGATATCGAACAATATTATTGATACATTTTCAATAAATAGTATCGTCACAATAATCTTGATGTACCTGGCCTATTCGTCATACATGATATTGGGTGTTTCTTCGATGATATCTCTGACCGAGCACGTAAATCTGTGGTCGGTCATCAAGAAGAACTATCTGTACTATCAGGTCGCATCCCTGGCATCCATTCCGATTACGATCGTGATGATATACCTCTGGTTCCAGGAGGGTAGTGTCGGAGTCATCCTGCTTGCTTTGCCGCTGTTGCTGGTGTCGATCGGAGTGAACATCGCGTTTGAGCGAGGCCGGTTGGAGGAGAGAGCCAGGCGGGACAGCCAGCTGGCCGAACTTGGGAAGACGGCCGCCTCGATACTGCATGAAATCAAACGGCCGATATCAAGGATCCTGATGACCGCGGAATACGGGCTATCGACCACTGGCGCCAGGGATGATAAGGAGAAATTCGGGCAGATCCTTGACTGGTCTGCACAGGTCAGAGATATCTCAAAATCACTGCTTTTGAACCTGTCGGGGAAACTCACCGTTGAGAAAGCACGCGTTCTTTCGATAGTGGATTCAGTTATTGAGATACTGTCAGCGAAGTACCCCGGAAGGATCTTATTCGACCGTGATCCGAATCAGGATCTCGTTGTTTTTTGGGATTCTCAAAGTATTGCCATGGTGTTGCAGAATCTCATCACGAACTCACTTGAAATCAGCGAGAGTGCTCTCGTCACGATCACGCTCGAGCAGCTTATAAATCGAAGAGGACTCTTTGCCAGAGATGGATCAGTCCTGATCACGATTTCTGATACAGGGCCTGGTTTGCCGGCGGTTGAGACGGAGAGGCTCTTTGATCCCCTGTTCACGACTCGCCCCGATGGCTCGGGTATTGGTCTGTTCATAGCGAGGCAGATCGTTCTGGCACATGGAGGGACACTGAACGCGAGAACTCTCCGGGAGGGTGGCGCAGAATTCTCGGTTCAGATCCCCGTTCGTACGGCACTCGTATCTGCCTGACTCCCCAGACGGGCAATTGATCGCTGAACATCGTCAGTGTACATCTGTATTATTGGACCGCCCGACCGTGTATTACCTGACGAAGTTGTAGGAATGGAGTGCCCGCACAGTTGAAAGTCTCACGCATCAAGTCGCTCAAGGGCGAAAGCTCGATACACGCGGATCAATTGAACTTCCAGCTCGCATGTATGGCTGGCGCTCTTGCCTTCGGCGATACGGCCCTGAGCGGGCGGGCCCCGGGAGGATATGCCGGGCAGACGGTGTCGTGCCTGCGCCACCTCGGGGTGGAGATCGAGTTCACGCCTGACAGCGGTCCCACCTTTGTGAATGGACGAGGCTTTCATACCCTGCGTGAGGGGGTCCGGAACCTGGGAGCGCCGCTCAACTGCGGTGGTTCCGAGGGCACGGTCGACCTGATGGCCGGAGTGGCCGCCGGCCTCGGCGGCGAAGTCACGCTGACCGGGAACGAGCACCTCAGCCGTCAGAAGTTCACCCGCCTGGCCGGAGTTCTACGTCGGTTGGGCGCTGAGGTTGAGCTGACCGATGAGGGGACGCTCCCGATGGTAGTGCGGGGTGGGGGGCTAATCGGAGCCGAGGTCGTCTCTGATGTGCCGGATCCGATGTTGAAAGCAGCCGTGCTCTTCGCGGGGCTTCAGGCGGCCGGTCCGACCCGGTATGTCGAACCGGCCCGGTCGGCCGACCATGTGGAGCGCATTCTGACACAGTGCGGCGTGGATCTCGTCAAGAAGGCCACCGGTGGTGGGCGGGGGGAATATTCCGTCGAGGTGACTCCGACCGGTGAGCTTCAAGCTGCGGCGTTCGACCTCCCGGGTGATTTCAGTAATGCTCTGTACCTGGTAGTCGCCGCGCTGCTCCTGCCCGGCTCTGATCTGTGGATCACCGGAGTGGGGCTCAATCCGACGCGGAGAGAAGCCCTGAAGATCCTCCAGCGTATGGGTGGGCGTATCGATCTCGAGAACCGCCGGGTGGTCGGTGGTGGAGTATGGGGTGACCTCCATGTCCGGCGTACGAGCCTCAAGGGAATCGGGATCTCGAAGAGTACGGCCGCACTGATCCAGGCGGATATCCCGGCCATTGTCATGGCTGCCGCGTCCGCCGAGGGAGAGACGTATTTCAAGGATGTCGCTATCCTGCGGGAGAAAGGCACCGACCGGATCGCGGCTCTGGTGGCGAACCTGAAAGCCCTCGGGCTCGAGGTCGGGGAATCACCAGACGGTCTGATCTTCCGCGGCAGTCAGAGCCTGGACGCTGCTGAGTTCGACAGCTTCGGGGATCCCCTGGTGGGACTGGCCTGCCATGTAGTGGCGCTGACCTGCCACGGCGAGAGCACGATCGGCAACTATGACGTTGTGCGGGAATATTGGGCCGATTTCTCGGATATCATAGAATCATTGACATGACGTCGATGTGATAGATTAGCCGTAATGTACCCCTGCTCCACTCACCAGGTGGACCGCCACAATCCAGTCGTGGGCTGGACAAGCCTCAGGGGCACCATCACCTATGGCCGGATTAATACGTGAGGGCACACCATCACCTATGGCCGGATGATGCGTGAGGGCAGGGTATTGCCGGATGAAGTTCGGATTACTTCAGCTGCTTTTCTGTCAGATTCCACCCGGGAGCGGGTGAGTGAGGGATTCTCCTCAAAGGAGAACGTGTAACTGAAGGACTCAGAATACCGACCGTCGTAGTAAAGAACCGCAAGATCCCAGGCATACCAGTGGTCCTGGTCATCGTAGAAGGCCGATTCCCCCGAGTAGCTGCCTTTATTGAAAACTCCGTTCCACGTCACCTGTCCGTTGATATCCGTCTCTTCCTTATTCCAGGAGAGTTCACCATCCCATTGGTTGGTGGTATCGTTCCATTCGAGTATATAGATGCTCCAGATTTCTTTCTGGGCCCCGTTCTCGGAGTAGTTGCACCATATCGTCTTCGGAAACGTGAGATCACCCCACGTGCCCCAGGGCTGCTGGTTCGTAACAGCGCTTTCGAGTCTCGGCAGAGTGACTTTCAGATGGCCCGACCGGGTGTCGATGATAGGTGACCAGCAGAGATAGAACTCTGCGTTCTGATAGGTACTCCAGAGTACTGCGGCGAGGAACTCATTCTCGGAGGTATTGAAAGTGTAGTACTGCCTGGTGGAGTAGGAATCGACCAAATAGAAGGCATTCTCAGACGCAACATACTTGTAGAGCCCGATATCGTGGTCGTACTGAGCCGGTGGAGCAAAGGAGAGGGCAATCTCGCCGGACAGGCGGGATTCTGAACGGTTCATCTTCAGGACTACACTGGTGGTCTGGTTCCCCTGGATCTCGACTTCAGCCTGGGTTCCAGTCAGTTGAGATGCCGATGCCACACTGACAGTGGCTGTGCCGACACGTGTCTGCGGAGAGGTCCAGCGGCCTGTTGCGTCTGTCGCGCCCTGGAGTGTCGGCACACCATCAGTGCGTTCGACCTGCACCCATATGTTTGCGACCAGGGAGTCCACATAGCTCTCACGTACATAGACGCTGATTGAGCCCTTCAGGAAGGAGATCCTAACTTCCCTGGTCACCGTTTCATCTGCGGTCACCTCCACCGTGCCGGTGATATCATCGAAACCCGAACCCTGGATAGTGTAGGTATACGATCCAATTGTACAGTTCTCGAACAGAGCCTTGGCATCCATGCCGGTCGTCCGGCTTTCATCTCCCGGCTGGATAGTGATCAACGCGCCGGCAACCGCCAGGGAGTCCGCATCGAGTACGATAAAGAGAAGATCTCCTGTACACATACTCATGGTCAGGGTTTTTTCCGTCGTTTTTCCAGCAGTCACTATGACCGACGATATGCAGTCATCAAAATCCGTCAGACATGCCCTTATCGAATAGTCACCTTTCTCTATTTCTGAAAAGGTCGCCGCTCCGGCTGAATCCGATGTTCTGACAATGTCTCCTGGAGTGAGAGTCAGGGTTGCGCCGGCCAGAGGATTTGCGGCTTCATCGACTACAGTGACAACGATCGTTCCAGTTGAGGGACCGGTTGTTTTCGAGCAGGCCGGCATCAGGATTAGGGAGAACATCCCTAACAGGATCGGGAGGTTCTGAAACAGACTCCGCATAGTGTCTGCTCCTTGCTATGTCCCCATGAGGATCTGGATTGTCCGAGACTATCCGATAATATCCGCGCCCGTGATGGTCAGAATCTACCCGCCCACCGTGCGATCCGTTCTCACAGGATCCGGCGATGGACTCAGAGTACACGAGTGGGAATCTGGCTTCAAGTCACCCCATGTTTATCAAAGCGATTCAACCGCCTCGAGAAGTCTGTCTATCTCCGACTCATTCGTATAGCACGCACATCCTGCCCGCACGAGTCCTTCCCCGGCGAGTCCCAGCCGCTCGACCACCGTCATGGCATAGAAGTCGCCGTGGGTGAGGAAGAGCCCCCTGTCGGCAAGGCGGGTGACGACCTCGCGGGAGCTCCGGCCGCCAACGGTAAAGGCCAGGGTGGGAGTGCGGGGGGTGCCCGGTTCAGGGCCGTAGAGGGTGACGCCGTCGATATCGCGCAGGCCGTTCCAGAGGCCGGTGATGAGAGCGGTGCCGCGCGCATGCAGGGCTTTGTAGGTGGCTTCGAGCCGCTCGCGCCGGTTCTCACCGGGGCCCAGCGAGGCCATGTAATCCACTATCGCAGCCGTACCGGCGATCCCTTCGTGGTTCTGGGTGCCGGTTTCGAAGCGGGCGGGGGCCTCATCGGGAGCGGGTTGGAGTCTGGGCACGTCGAGCTGCTGCAGCAGGTCGTGCCGGCCGAACAGAATGCCGATATGGGGACCGTAGAACTTGTAGGCACTGCAGGCGAGGTACTCGCAGCCGATCGCACGCACGTCGACCAGCATGTGCGGGGCGTAGTGGACGGCGTCCACGAACACCTGCGCGCCGGCGGCGTGGGCCAGTTCGGTCGCTTGGATTACGTCGTTGATCGTACCCAGCGCATTCGAGGCCGCCCCGATGGCCAGCAGCCGGGTGTTCGGATTCAGTTTGGTCGCAAGGTCGTCGAAGTCGAGCCGGCCGGTGGCGGGATCGAACCGGACCATCCGGAGGGTGATCCCGCGCTCTTTCTCCAGCGCCTTCCAGGGATCGATGTTGGCGTGATGATCGAGTTCGGTGGCGACGATCTCGTCCCCGGAGCCCCAACTCCGCCCGAGCGAGCGGGAGAGATGATAGGTCAGGGTGGTCATGTTGGACCCGAAGGCGATCTCAGTGGGTTGCGCATGCAGCAGGTCGGCGACGGCTTCCCGGGCCCGGGCGATGACGGCGTCGGTCTCCAGGCTCGACGGATAAGCCCAGTGCTGGTTGGCGTTGTGGTACAGCAGGTACTGCGCGACCGCGTCGACGACCGGCTGGGCGACCTGGGTTCCGCCGGGGCCGTCGAAATATGCTACGGGATGGTCGTTGTGGATCCTCTGCAGGGCGGGGAAGCTCTGCCGGATATCCTCGACCGATGCGACCATTCTGGGATCAGACACGCCTGAGCCGACCGGTTTAGTAGAAGAACTTGTAGCGGTTGTCGACGATCTTCGCCTGGGCCCGCAGTCCCCGGATCCACTCGCTGAAGGCGTTGGTGATCCGCTGACGCAGCAGGCGATCCTTCTCACCCGCGACGAGCGCATCAAGACCGATCTCCTCGACATCGATGTGCTCTCTCACATGGATGATGTACCACTCATTCCCGCCTCGCACGGGACCGGTCACACGCCCGACCGGGGTGGTGAAGGCGGTCGCGATGAAGGCGGGATCGCGGGCCACGCCGGTCACGTAGTCGTCACGGCTGAAAGTCCCGGTGTCGGTCACGGTGAGGCTCTCAGCCTCGGCGATCGCGGTGAAGCGCAGGGGACTCGCCTGCAGCCGGGCCGCGAGTTCGGCCGCGACGGACTCGAGGGCATCGAGCTGCTTCACATACCGCAGATCTTCACGGATCTGGTTGGTGACGTCGGCCAGCGGAGTGATCCCCTCCTCGATCTTGTCACGGATCTGCAGCATGTAAAAGGCGGAGGTGTGCTCCATGATATCGGAGACGGTGCCGATGCGATTGGCAAAGGCGAAGTTGGTCGCGGCCTGCTCGAAGCCGATGCCGGGTACGAACCCACCGCGCAATATCGGCCCCGTCTGCTTGACCTCGAGTCCCAGGCGGGCGGCGGCGGTCGTGAAATCCCCATCCTCGGCCAGGGTCTGGAGCTGGGTAAGCAGGTTCTCGAGGCTGTCGAGGGTGGTCGCCGAGGCCTCATCCCCCAGCAGGATATGCCGCAGTTCGCGCTCCTCGGTGTCGGTGCCGGCGTCGCGGATCGAATCGCACTCGATAATGTGCCATCCGAACTCGGTCCGCACCGGTCCCGAGATCTCGCCCTGCGCCAGATTGAACGAGGCCTCGTCGAAAGCCTGCACCATGTCGCCCCGGCCGACCCAGCCCAGGTACCCGCCTTCGGCGGAGGATGGATCGTCGGAGTACTGGCGCGCCAGGTAGTCGAAATTCTCACCCTCGTCCAGGCGCTCGCGGATCTCGACCAAGGTCTGCTGTATCTCGACCCGGTCGCGCGGGCTGGCGTCCTTGTAGAGCAGGACGTAGTTCAGGTCCACTTTCGCGGGCTCGGTGAACTCGTCCGGGTGCGTGTTGTAGTACGCTTCGATCTCCGGGAAGGAGACCGTGATGGTGGTATCGGGGTGCGAAGTGGGATCGAGACGCACGAACTCGACGGCGACCTTCTCATTCCGGAAGATGTATGAAGCCCTGGCCTCGGCGTCGGTTACAGTCGGGATGGCCGAAATGAGATGCTCGAGCTTGACCTGGGGCAGATAAGCTCTGAGCTGGTACTCGAAGCTGGCCCAGAAATCCTCATACTGATAGTTCCGCATGGCCGCCCGGTACTTCTGGGGGTCGAACACGCCGTCGGTCTGGAAATCGGGGACCTGCCGCATGACGGCGGGCGGATTGTTCTGCAGAACGAACACGATCTCTTCATCACTGGTCGTCAGCCCCATACGGTGCAGTTCCTCGTTGATGAGGATCTGATCGACCATCTGCTGCCAGGTCTGTTCCTGGATGTACTGGAGCATCGATTCATCCAGCTCGCGGCCGCCCGACTGCTGGCGCTGGTACTGGTAGCTCTCCTGCAGGGCGTTCTGGTAGTCCTGGATCATGATCTTGTGGCTGTTGACCTTGCCCAGGACGGGACTGACGGCGCCGCCGGTGTAGTCCATACCCCAGGCGAAGACGATCGTGAGCATGAAAGAGATCGCCACGATCCACATAACGACTTTGGTCTGCTGACGCAGTTTCGTAAGCATTCTCGATTGTCCCCGGTGCCGTGGATTGAGTGCCGCACAGCAAGTAAATCCAATCGCGTTAAAATGCCCGCTTAAAAAACAGGGCAGCAAGGACTTTATCTGAGCCGGTCCGGCCGTAATGCGTTGAGAACAAAGCACTTGACCCTCCGGAACCCCGTCCTATCATTCCGCCGCCGCAATCGGTACCGGAACCCACGCCGATCTTCCGGGCAGGTGGTATGGGAAGATATCTCAGAAAAGGTGCTCTCTCGCTCGGCGCCGCCATTCTCATGGTGTTCTGCTTGACGGGGGTCGGGGACAGCCAGGAGAGTACGCTACGGTGGCCGGCCCGGACGCAGAAGGGGGTCACCTCGGCCTTCGGCGACTGGCGGCCGGGGCACGTACACGCCGGGATTGATGTAAAGACCTGGGGGCAGGTCGGCGTGCCGATACTGGCCGTGGCCGACGGCTGCATCAGACAGGTGCGCGTCTCCCCCTTCGGCTACGGCAAGGCCCTCTACCTGCAGCTCAACGACGGACGAACGGCGGTCTACGGCCACCTCGACCGGTTCACCCCCGAGATCGACGATCTGGTGATCGACCGGCAGCTTTCCGAGCTCGCTTACTCGGTCGGCCTCTGGTTCGAACGCGACCGGTTCCCGATCTCGGCGGGGGACGTGATCGCCTACTCCGGGACGACGGCCAGCACGGCACCGCACCTGCATTTCGAACTGCGCGATACTGAGAACAATCCGATCAATCCTCTGACGGCCGGTCTGGCGATCGAGGACACCATCCCGCCGGTAATCAGCTATATCCTCATCCGGCCGGTCGGGCCGGAGAGCCGACTCGAAGGCGATGTCAGGGTGCGGCGGTTCGGAGTGCGGAGCGCGGGCGGCCGCGCCTACCGGCTGCGCGGACGTCCCGAGATCGCTGGTAGGGCGGCGTTTGCGGTCAGCGCCTACGACATGATGGACGGTGTCTGGAACCGTTTCGGCCCCTACCGCCTGGTCCTGGAGGTGGATGGAGAGGAACGGTTCGAGACCCGTTACGACCGTTTCTCCTACGACCACTCGGGGCTGGTGGTCCTGGACCGCGATTACCGTTATCTGGTACGCGAGGGCGCGCGGGCCCATGCCCTCTACCGGCAGACCGGCAATCAACTCACCTTCTACGGCTCCCGGGGAATCGGCGAGGGGTACCTGAACCTGTCACCCGGCGTGCACAGATTCAGGATCATCGCGGGTGATGCTCTCGGCAACGAGTCGACGCTCGAGGGTGATATCCTCGTCAACGCGCCCCCCCAGATCACCTGGCAGCGGAACTCCATCAGCGGCGGCGTCGTGAATCCTGCCGCGGTCTCCGAAGGCCGGGTGGTCGATCCCGACGGCGACAGTGTGACCCTCACGGTCGAGATGTTCCCGCTCTCAGGGATGCTGTCGGCTCAACCGCTCACCCGGGCCGGCGATCCCGACGACGACAGCGGTCCCGGGACGGACTGGTCGGCCCTGCCGGCCGGGATCGTGTCCCGGGCGGGGGGGCTCTTCAGCCTGAACCCGACGGCTCTGGACAGCCTGTGGCGCACCGGCCCCCTGGCCCTGCGAGTGCGGGCGCTCGACGCCTGGGGGAGCGAAGCCGTTTCCGATCCCGTTCTGGTGGGAGTGCCGGGTGAAGGCGCAACCCCGCGGCCGATCCGGAGCAGCCGGGAGGGCCCCGGACCGGCCGCAGGTACGGCCGGCCGGGACCTCTTGACCCTCGAGGTCGACCGGTATGAGGACACGCTCATCCTCACCACCCGGGTCCGTGATCCGATCCCCGGCCGCACCCTCTTTACCGTCCGCCAGGGCGACCTCGATCCGGTCCTGCTGCGCGGTCAGCCGGAGGCTCCAGGTCGCTGGCAGGCCGTTTATCCGCTGCGGACAGCCCGGGGTGAGGTGGTCACCGTGACCGCTGACTGGGAGAACGTACTGGGGGACCGGGCCGAGGCGTCGGATCAGCGGCGGATCGTCAGTCTGCCCGCCGACGGTGGAGCCGTTTTCCACAGCGGGGCCTCCGGATTCCACCTCACCTTCAGGCCGGGTGCGGTTTATGAGGACGCCTGGTTCGAGGAGCGGGGCACGGAACGGGCGGAGCGGGCGCACCGGCAGGAGCTGGTGATCCTCTCGCCGACCAGCCTGCTCGGTCCCGAAGACATCCTCTTCCGGGGTCAGGGCGAGGTTACGGTCGATCTCGGTTCTCTCCCCGAGGGGATCCTGCCCCGGCAGGTCGGTCTCTATACCCGCGGCGAGAGCGAGGACGCCGCCGACGGCGAGGGTCCCCGCTGGTTCTACCTGGGTGGGGAACTGCACGGCTCCGCTCTGCAGGCCCGGATCGGAGGGCTCGGCCCGCTGGCGGTCCTGGCCGATACGACCTGTCCGGAGATCCGCCTGCTCTCCCCCCGCGACGGCGGTACGGTCCGCACGGGACGGCCGCAGATCGCCTGTGAGGTCGATGACAACGCCACCGGATTCGACAGTGAGCGCCAGTTCGTACTGCGTCTCAACGGCACCCCACTCATCGCCGAGTACGATCCCCCCCGCGACCGTATCGTCTATACCCCCCGCGATCCGCTGGAACCGGGTGACTACTTCCTGACCATCGAGGCGACCGACCGGGCCGGAAATACCGCACGCATCACCTCCCGGTTCACGGTAAGATAACACCCGGCCCGGTAGCGGGAGGGCCATGCCGGATACGGGGCAGATCACATCACGTACCGGGGAACATCAGGTCAGGGAACGGGGTGGATGATGTGTAAGCGCGGAAGCCGTTATGTCTGAGAATGTCATATTTGAGATAGGGATGGATGATGTCTGATGCAGGCATGAAGCATCTCCTGATCGGCACGGCCGGGCACGTCGACCACGGCAAGACGGCCCTGATCGGTGCTCTGACGGGAGTCGATACCGACCGGCTGGAAGAGGAGCACGAACGGGGTATAAGCATCGTGCTGGGCTTTGCCTCCTACGAGCCGAAGAGCGATCTGCCGGCCCAGGTCGGCATCGTCGATGTGCCGGGGCACGAACGCTTCGTCAAGACCATGGTCGCCGGAGCTACCGGGGTGGATGTGGCACTGTTCGTGATCGCCGCCGACGAAGGGGTCAAACCGCAGACCCGCGAGCACCTGGAGATCCTCAACCTGCTGGGGGTGCAAAACGGCGTCATCGCGCTGACCAAGATCGATCTCGTGGACGATCCAGAGTGGATCGAGCTGATCGCCGAGGAGGCGCGGGATCTTACGGCCGGCACCTTCCTGGCCGGGGCGCCGATCGTTCCCGTCTCGGCCGTGACCGGAGCCGGGCTCGATGATCTGCGCGACGCCCTCGAGGAGCTCCTGGCCGGGATCGCGGAGCGTTCCACCGGCGAAATCTTCCGCCTGCCGATCGACCGCTCCTTCACCATCAAGGGAATCGGTACGGTGATAACCGGCAGCGTCTGGTCGGGGCGGGTGAAAGCCGGCGATGCGGTCGAGATCCAGCCGGCCGGGCTCAAGACCCGGGTCAAGGAGATCCAGCAGCACGGACACTCGGCCGAGATGACCTCCCCGGGAACCCGCTCCGCGCTGGCCCTGCACGGCGTCTCGGTCGACGAAGCCGCCCCCGGTTCCTGGCTCGTCAGCCCCAGGAGCCTTGGGCCGGTACGTACGGTGGACCTGGCCGTCACTCACCTGGCGAGCGCGCCCGCTCCGCTCAAACACAACCAGCGGATCCGGGTGCACCACGGCACCCAGGAGACCTTCGGCCGGCTGCGCATCCTGGGGGCGGCGGAGATACCGCCGGGTGAACACGGTTACGCCCAGCTCCACCTCGAGGAACCGCTCGTCGCCGCGGTGGGCGACCACCTGCTGCTGCGCCGCTACAGTCCGATGCGCACTATCGGGGGAGCCACGGTGCTCGACATAAGTCCGATCCGGCACAAACGCAGCGACCGGAGCGTGGTCGAGAGTCTGGAGATGCGGGCGGCGGGCGATCCGATCGACACCGTGAGCGCGCTCATGGCAGGTGCAGGTCTGGCCGGCATCGGGGTGGAGGAGGCGGCCAAACGATCAGCTCTGACCCCCGGGGCTCTGCTGGAGCGGGCTGAGGAGCAGGGCTGGCTGGTGCGGAACGGAGTGATGATCGACCGCGGTGCCGTGGCCGACACCGTCGCCCGCCTGGGGGGTATCCTCGAGACTGCGCATGCCGAGCATCCCCTGCGCCGCGGCCTGACCACGGAAGCAATCGCCTCGGTCTTCGGCGTCCCCCCCGACTGCGGCGGTCTCACCGCCGCCCTCGAAGAGGCCCGCGCGCAGAAGATCGTCCAGCGCGATCCGCCGTACTGGCGGCGGTGGGGTTTCGCCATCACCTTCGACGGCGCCCTGGGCGAAGCGGTCAGAGCGATCGTAAAAGCGGTGGATGAGCGCGGCATCACCCCCCTCGATCAGGACGAGATGGAGGCGATCGCTACTTCGGCCCTCGCAACCGCGGGGCAGACGCAGCTGGCCGCCGCTGAATTGCTCGAAGCCCTGATCGGACAGCAGAAGCTCGTCCGCTACCCGGGGGGGCTCTTCCTGGGCGTCTCGGGCCATGACCGTATCGTCGGACTCATCACGACCCACTTCGCCGGCCACGACCAGCTAACCGTCCCCGAACTGCGCGACCTCACCGGCGGTCTGACGCGCAAGTACCTGATCCCGATCCTGGAATACCTCGACAGCTCCGGCGTCACGGTCCGCGAGGGCGACGTCCGGCTGCCCGGGCCGACTTTGAGGAAATGAAGGAGGACTACTCTACCACAATGCCCAACAATCATTAATTGATTTTAAATCAATCATTGACCTGCCATGAAACAGCCAATCTGTTATGGATCAACCAATATGGTCATCTTCTCACTGCCTGGAGGAGACAATGACTTGCCCGGAATGTCAGAATGCATCGCTCAAGACAACCAGAGAGAACTATCTGTATCGGGAATCGGGTCTCAGCAATGTGACTCTCCGGGATATCACTGTCCGGCATTGCCCGCGTTGCGGAGCTCGCTATGCCTCAATCCCGAGAATTGCCGAACTGCATCGTTGTATCGCTCTTACTCTTGTGAATAAAGCTGGTCGGCTGACCCCTTCTGAGATCCGTTTCCTCCGGAAATCACTGGGCTGGTCGGGAGCCGATTTTGCGCGGAAATTCCACTGCCAACCGGCTCAGGTTTCACGCTGGGAAAGTGAGCGGTCACCTGCCAGAATGAGCATTTCCAATGAACTCTTGCTCCGTCTAACGGTAGCTCATGGTCAGAATATCGAAGACTATCAAACTCATATGGAACAGATTGCTG
>CAYSYY010000033.1:0-15014 GCA_964435265.1 uncultured Gemmatimonadota bacterium | reverse complement strand
GAGCGGTCTGATCCAGATCCAGGACATCCTCATGGCGGTCGAGGGCATCAGCTTCGTCTACCTCACCGAGAAGGATGTGGTGCGGCACCGGCTGGTACGCGAGATCCTGCGCGCCTACCAGGAGCGGGGTCTCTAGTGCCCTGTCACGTGACATGACACCAGGGCACGGTCCATGAAACTCAAACCGGTGACACAGGGATCGATCCGCTGGCTGGTGGCGTTCGGGCTGGTCCTCTTCATCGTACTCCTCTTCCCTCCCCGGCAGGCTTTCCGCTATAACCTGGTCGAGGGAGAGATCGCGCGGGAGACGATCGTAGCGCCCATCTCCTTCGCGGTGCAGAAGAATCCCGAAGAGCTGGCGGCCGAACGCGACGCCGCCCGTATGAGCATCCCCCCCGTACTGGAATACGACCAGAACGTCGATGTCCGGCGCACCGTCCTGCTCGACTCGCTCTTCACCCTCATCGACGATCTTCGTACCGCAGGAGTGGGAGACTCAGCCGCGGTGCAGGCCGTACAGCGTCTGGCTCCCGGGGTCGCGGAGGGATCGCTGGTCTACCTCTTCGCCGCCGAACTCCCCGGGCGCACTCCGGAACGTCGGGCGACCCTGGCGGCGGGCCGCTCCGACAGTCTGCGCACGGCCGTGGATCGGGTCGTGAACCACTTCTTCTCGGTTGGGATCGTGGAGTCGAAGCCGCGCTTGCGCGAGATGTCGCGCGGCACCCTGACGGTCATCTGGCCCGAACGAGAGGACACCCTGCCGCTCTCGATCGTGGTGGACATGGACCAGGTGCGCAGCTCGATGGGGAACATGCTGCGCGAGTACCTGCCCGGGGCCGAACCGCGGCTGGTGACCCTGGCGTACGAACTCGGTCTCTTCACCCTTGAACCGAACCTGCTGCTCGATGAGGAACGTACCCGACTGCGGCGCGAGGAGGCCGAAGCCGGTGTGCCCACCTCCAAAGCCTTCGTCATGGCCGAGGAGAAAATCGTCGATGCCAACACCCGGGTGACGCGCGAAGTGATCGAGAAGCTCGCGAGCCTGAACCGGGCCCTGGCCGAGGTGGAGTCGGAACGGCGCGTGCTTCCCATACTGCGTACCTGGCTCTCCCGGGCGGTGCTGGTGCTGCTGATCATGACCATCTACGTGGTCTGGCTCCGGGTACACCGGCCGCTCCTGCTCAAAGACAACCGCACCCTGATATCGATCGCGGTCCTCATCGCCGTCGAACTGTTCCTCGGATATCTGCTGCGCGAGAGCGCGGTCCTGAGCGTCTACCTGGTGCCGGTGGCCGTGGCCACGATGCTGCTCACCATCCTCTTCGATACCGGGGTAGGTCTGGTGATGGCCTTCAGCATCGGTCTGCTGCTGGGAGCGGTGCTCGGTTTCGATTACTCCACCACGCTCATCCATACCGCCGCCGGGGCCGCCGGGGTGTTCGCGGTGAGCCGGGTGCGCAAGCGCAGCCACTTCTACCGCGCCCTGTGGGCGGTGCCGGCGACCTACCTGCTGGCGATCGTGAGCGTTGAGCTGCTCAAGCTGAGTGCTTTCGACGAGCTGATGCTCGGCACGGCCTACGGCGTGGCCAACGGGATGATGAGTGTGGTGATCACGATAGGGCTGCTGCCGATCTTCGAGAGCCTCTTCAACTTCTCGACCGACATCACCCTGCTCGAACTCTCCGATCTGAACCATCCGCTGCTGCGCCAGCTGGCCATGCGGGCCCCGGGCACCTACCAGCACTCGCTCATGATCGGCGAGCTCTCGGCGGCCGCGGCCGAAGCGATCGGCGCCAATCCCCTGCTGACCCGGGTCGGCGCCTACTTCCACGACATCGGCAAGATGAACAAGCCGGAGTACTTCGTGGAGAACCAGCAGGGGTACAATCCCCATGCCAAACTCAGTCCCAGCATGAGCGCCCTGATCGTGGAGACCCACGTCAAGGAGGGGCTCGAACTGGCCGAGGAGCACCGGCTGCCCGAGAAGATCAAGGCTTTCATCCCGGAGCACCACGGCACTACCGTAATGAATTACTTCTACCTCAGGGCGGTGGAGGACGCGAAGGAGGGGGAGAAGGTCATCGAGGACGATTTCCGCTATCCCGGCCCGAAGCCCCGCAGCCGCGAGACCGCCATCGTGATGCTGGCCGACACCATCGAAGCCGCCAGCCGGGTGATCGAGGATCCCACCCCGCGGCGCATCAGGCTGAGCGTGAAGGAGCTCATCGAACGCAAGTTCGAGGACGGCCAGCTGGACGAGTGTCCGCTGACCTTCCGCGATCTGCGGCTGGTGCGCGAAGCCTTCGTGAGTGTGCTGACCAGCCGCTTCCACCAGCGTATCGATTACCCCGACCGGGACGAGACCCTGAAGAAGGCGGCCGAGCGCAGCGCCGAGGCCCGGCAGCGGGCGCGAGAGGGATCGTGAGCGCGGCGCCGGCCGGAACCGGATCGGGGCAGGCCATCGGGAGCGGCGCCGGAGATGGTGACGGGAACAACGCCGAGGATGGTGGCGGGAGCGCGGCCGGCGGCGTCATAGTGCGGGTACACCTGGACGACTCCGACGACCCCCTCCCCTCACCGGAGCCCTCGATCGGGGCCGCGGTGCGGCTCGTCCGCCACGTACTGGTGACTGAAGGGATCACGGCGGCCGAGATCGATATCGTCTTCTGCGGCGATGAACGGATCACCCGGCTCAACCGGGAGTGGCTGGGAATCGATGCGCCGACCGATGTCATCGCCTTCCCCCTCTCGGATCCTGAGTCCGGGAAGGCAACGGAGGGCGAGATCTATGTGGACCTGGCCCAGGCCGTCCGCCAGGCCCCGGAATACGAGGCGACGGTGGATGAAGAGATCCGCAGGCTCGTCGTACACGGGATCCTGCATCTGCTGGGTTATACCGATACCGGTACCCCTGAAGAAGCCGACGGGATGAGAGCACGACAGGAGGAACTCGTCGCGGGCTGGAACGAACCCCTGCTGGGAGGTCTGGTGTGATGCCGGGCTCGAGTGTGGCGCCGGTACTGGAGATCGTGATCATTGCGATTCTGGTCATCTTCGCGGGCGGCTTCACCACCGCCGAGGCGGCCATCCTCACCCTGCTGCGGGCCAGCCGCGCGCAGCAGCGTGAAGACGAAGACGACTACCTGCCCGAGCTGGAAGAGACGGCGCGCGAGGAACTACCGGCGGCCGTGAAGCGACTGGCCGATCATCCCGGCCGGCTCACCGCCACCATCACCTTCGGACGCCTGGTGGCCCGGGTTCTCTCGGTCGCCGCAACCGCCCTGCTGGCCTGGCGCTGGGCGATCGAGATGCGGGCGCTGCATCCCTGGCTCTGGGTCGTGATCGGCGTGCTCATCACGGTCTTCCTGCTTCTGCTGCTGGCCGAGGTCCTGCCGCGCATCGTCGGCACCCGTCGGCCCCACATGGCTCTGGCCTGGACGGTACCGCTGCTGGCCGTGGCCATGGTACTGCTTCTGCCCGTCACGGTGGCCGGCAACCGGGTCCTGCGGCGGTTCGCCCGCAGCGAGCACGGCGAGCCCGCCTTCCTCACCCTGGAGGAGCTGAACCGCCATCTCGAGGCTCGCACCGAGGCCGGCACCCTCGAGGCCGAAGACCGCGAGATGATCGAGGACCTGCTGGAGTTCGGGGAAACGATGGTCCGCGAGGTCATGGTACCCCGGATCGACATCAGAGCGGTCGGGGTGAATGCCAGTTACGATGAGGTGCACGCCGTCGTGGCCGAGACCGGTCACTCCCGCCTGCCGGTCTTTGACGGCGATCTCGATCACATCGTCGGGATCATGCACGTCAAGGATCTGCTGCGCCGTCCCGAGGGGGAGGAAGTGCCGATCCGCCAGGTCATGCGGAAGGCCCTCTTCGTGCCCGGAACGAAGATGATCGACGACCTGCTGCGGGAGTTCCAGCAGACCCGCCGCCACATGGCGATCGTGGTGGACGAGTACGGCGGTACCAGCGGTCTGGTGACGCTCGAGGACCTGCTCGAGGAGATCGTCGGCGAGATCCAGGACGAGTACGACCGCGAGATGCCGCTGGTGAAGGAGATCTCCCCGGGCGTGTGGGATGTGAACGCCATCATCGACCTCGAGGACCTCGAAGATGCGACCGGAATCAAAGTGCCCGAAGACGGGTGGGACACCCTGGGGGGGTTCATCTACAGCCTCGAAGGACGGGTGCCCGAAGCCGGTCATGTCTATGAGTGGGAGGGGCACCGCTTCCGGGTGCTCGAGATCGAGGGTCGGCGCATCATCCGGGTCGAGATCTCCCGGGCCGATACCTTCACCGGTACGGCCGGCGAGCCGGAATAAACAGAGCGCACTGCGCGCTTGCACCACGCGCTTGCGCCGGCGCTCCATCGGCACGGCAGACACTGTACTCTTGCGCCGGCAGCTCGTCGTTTATACATTACTTGCGATAGTTCTAAATAATTCAGGAGGAGTCCAGTGGAGGCCGACCGGGAACGCATGTACCGCCTGCACTCAGACGTCTGCAAGGCGATGGGACACCCCAGCCGGCTCGCCATCATAGATCTGCTCAGAGACGGCGAGCTGGCGGTGGGCGATCTCACCGCGGCTCTCGGGCGGTCGATCAGCAACACCAGCCAGCACCTGTCGGTGCTCAAATCGGCCGGTCTGGTGGCCTGTCGGAAGGAAGGCACGACCTGCTACTACCGGGTCGCCACCCCGGCCATCTACAAGGTTTTCGACTGCATGGGCGAGATCCTCATGGAGGGTACCTCGGAGCGGGCCGAGCACCGGGAGTACCTGCGCCGGCACGTCCTGCAGACGACCTGAGGCAGCGGACCCGGGCAGACGGGACAGGACCGGAGACCGAAGGACACATGCCGCTTTACGACCTGAAATGCACCAGCTGCGGGCACGAGTTCGAAGATCTGGTGTCGAGCCGCGATGCCGTAGCCGAGACAGCGTGCGAAAAATGCGGCGCGAAGGGTCTGCAGCTCAAACCCAGCCTCTTCGCTTCCTCCTCGGCCGGCGCCACGATCGGTTCCGGATCCTCGGGCGGTTCCTGCTCACCCGGTCCCTTCAGGTGAGCGTCGTAATCCTCCCGCCGGGCGCGGGATTTCTCACAGACTCCTGCTGATCGTGCGATATCTCGCAGGTTCCCGCCGGTCGCGGGATACCTCACATAGTCTGATACCTTGACGCAGGGTATACTTCAGGTATCTTGAAAGTAACACTGCGGGGTGGAGCAGTCAGGTAGCTCGTTGGGCTCATAACCCAAAGGTCGCAGGTTCGAATCCTGCCCCCGCTACCAATCTAACCTGCGACGCTGGTTGGACTCGTTCCCAACCAGCGTCGTTCTTTATAAGGCTTTACGTTGGATATGTGTTCACCAGGATGGGAGTTCTGAAGGAGTCTTTTCAGCTCTCTATTCCCCCTTCAGTGCGATGGTCGGTTCCACCCGGGTCGCCCGGAGGGCGGGTGCGAGGCTGGCCAAAGGGGCCAGAATACCGAATCCGATACCCACCAGTGCGTAAGTAGGGAAATCCACCGGGGAAATTTCGAAAAGTAGTGCATTCAGCAGTCGGGAGGTTCCCGCGGCCAGAACCAGTCCTGCTCCCACCCCTGCGAGAACCATTCCCAGGCACCGCCTCATGACAGACCAGAGCACCTGTCGTGACCGGGCACCGAGGGCCAGGTGGAGGCCGACCTCCCTGGTCCGGGCGCTGACCCAGAAGGACATGAGACCGAAGATCGCCGCAAGGGTAAGGACCAGTGCGGTCAGCGAGAACGCGGACCCCAGGAGAACGAGGAACCGGGGAGTTTGCAGATGGTCAGCGAGCCGGTCTTCGGCGGCTGAGAAGGAGGTGATGAGTACCATCCCATCCAGTTCCCAGACGGCGGCCCGAAGAGTCTCCGCTGCCTCAGACACCGGAATCTCTGAACGGACAAGGACCGCCGTCGTCGGAAAGTAGAACGGCGCCTGGAAGGCAGGGATATAGATCTCGGGCTCTTCGTCTCCGCTCAGCTCTGTCTGGTGGACCCGGCCGGCGACTCCCACTACGGTTCGTCTCTCGTCACGGAGGATCAACTCTTTACCAATGGGATCCTGGGATGGCCAGAGCCTCTCAGCTGCAACTTCATCTACCACCACGACCGGCCTGCTTCTCTCATCATCGGCCCGGATGATCCCGCGGCCCTGCAGGATGGGGATCCCCATGGTGGGAAAGAAATCGGGACCGACGGGATGGGTCCCGATACGAGGCAGCTGTTCTTCGGCCAGATTCAGCGTCTCCTCGGTTCGGATGCGCATGGTCCAGTACCGCCAGTACATCGGCGGGTCGGGAGTCCAGCTGGCCGACACCACGCCCGGCACGGCATAGATGTGCCGGACGATGTCACTGAGCAAGTCACTCTTGGCCTGATTTGTATCATAGGATGCGGGCAAGCGGAGAGGCATGACCGATAGATTCTCAGCCTCGAACCCGGGATCGATCTGGCGGAGTTTCGCGAGACTTGTGGATAAGAGTCCAGCCCCCACCAGGAGGATGACGGCCAGGGATACCTGGGCCGATACCAGATGCCCCCTCAGCTTCTCCGTGCTCCGGCCGGCGCCGGTGCGATCCGATTCCCTGAGCAGTGCATCCAGAGCCCCGCCCCTCCGGGACGGGAGGGAGGCCAGAGCACTGATCAGTCCGCTCACCAGAGCGATGGCCGAGGTGAAGAGGGCCACCCCCAGGTCCGGATGTATGTTGTCGAGGCGAGGGAGGTCCGCAGGTGCAGTGGCTCGCAGGATCGCCAGGCATCCGATGGCGAGGATGAATCCCACCACTCCGCCCAGGAGGGAAAGGGCCGTCGTCTCGGTCGCCAGGTGACGGAGGATGTGTAAGCGTCCCCCTCCGATGGCTGCCCGGACGGCGAGCTCCTGTCTCCGATCCAATGCCCGTGCCAGGAAGAGTCCGGTCAGGTTCATGACCGCAATGGCAAGCAGCAGGAAGGCGCCGGCGGAGAGCAGGAGGATCCCGGCCCGATGGCTTCCCACGGTTCTGTCCAGGAGTAGAACCGCCCCCATGCTCCTGCCCTGATTAGACTCTCCACTGAAGTATCGGGGGTGCTCCGTGGCGAGGCGGGAGACAAGCGCAGCCGCCTCGCTCTGAAGTGCCGCCAGGCTGTTACCGGGAGCCAGCTTTCCGATCGATGCCAGGATGGGGTTCTCGAACTGCCACTCCTGACTCCACCATCCGGTATCGAGGTGCATCGGCACCCAGAGGTCGGTCCGCTCGTCTACCGATGAGGGCATGACGCCGATGATCGTTGCCGCACTGAAGGGCACGGCCGGGGAGTGTTCCTCCGTGTTCTCGATGGTTGCGCCGAGGACGTCGGGGTCACCACCCCAGTGCCTTTGCCAGGTGGTATGGCTGAGAAGCGCGACGGGCGGAGCTCCGGGACGGAAGTCTTCCTCAGAGAACGCTCGTCCCAGGACGGGCCTGGCACCGAACACATCGAAATAATCCCCGGTCACACCGACGACCATGAACTCTTCCGGTCGATCGTTCAGAAGGACGCCGTAGTTTTCCCGGAAATAGGCGGCGTAGTACTCCAGCGTGCGGGACTCCATTTTGAGGGCGAGAAACTCCGGGGCGCTGGTTCCCTGCGGTTCGCCATCCATCGTGTTGCCCACCCATACCAGGCGCTCAGCATCGGGGTAGGGCAGGGGATCCAGGAGCACACCGTTGACTACGCTCAACATGGTGGTGCTGGCACCGATACCCAGAGCCAGGGTCAGAACAGCAAGCAGTGATGACAAAGGGTTCTTCCGGAAGATGCGCAGGCCGAATCTCAGGTCGCTGACCAGACTGTCCATGGCGAGTCTCCTCTTCTCCCAGCGTACTGCCGGTTCGGTTATCCTCCGGCAAGTCGATTCGATCAGGGCCAGGTTGCCGAAGACCTCCCGAGCCCGGCGTCTTGCCTGCGCGGGCTCGATTCCCTCCGCCATGAACTCTCGTGTCCGCATATCGAGATAGAATTCGATCTCGTCGCGGATATCGCGTTCGGTATCGATCCGGAAGCGGGTGATCCGGAAAAGTCTTCGGAATGATTTCAGAGCCGGCATATAGTGGTCCATCCTGGTTCCTGCCTGCACAGGTACCTTCAGCGGTGCGAAGGGATGCGCCGGCGGGTGCGGCAATCGCGAGGCTTATACCTCAGTGGTTTAGGTATTACGCAATACGCGTCGAAACGGATCGAAGTTACATGATCGAACCGGGAAATTCTGTAAACCTGTCCCTTGCCATGCATCCATCCAGCCATTTTTCACATGAGTTTGTATCGACTCATATATTTTTCTCCGTCACAGTTCCCTCACGGTTGATAACAGTTACCAGTTGATATCCCGGTTACGGGGAGGACCCGCCGGCGGCGGCAGGACACTCTCCCCAGCTTCCTTCTCAAGCAGCGTCACCCCCTCGGTCAGCCATTTCGGCGCCGGCTTGCCCATCAGGTAGTGATCGAAGAACTGGAAGAAGCGAATGGTCAGGTCCTTGCGGTTGGCGAGGTTGCGCAGGCTGTGTCCCTCGCCGCGGTAGGCGAGCAGGGCGGCGGGCTTTTCATAGTAACGCAGGGCGTTGTACATGCCGAGCCCATGGAAGAAGGCTACGGTCGGATCGGCGGTGCCGTGCATGATCAGGAAGGGTGCGGTCACCTCGGGCACGTGCGTGATGGCCGATTCGAACATGTACATCTCGGGAGCGTCCCAGGGGGATACGGCCTCCCGGCCCTGGCTGAAGAGGTAGTACTGATGCCCGTTGGCGCCGCTGCCGCTGTCCACGGCGTAGGACCAGCCCCAGTTCTGATTGAAGTCCTGGTAGAGGTCGGTGACACCGGCTCCCATGCCGATGGCGGCGAACAGGCGCGATCGCGTGCCGATGAACGCGGCCCCCTCTCCCCCGTAACTGTGCCCGTTGATCCCGATGTGGGCGGGATCCACGTAGCCCATCTCGATGACCTTCCGCACTGCCGCTTCGACGCACTCCAGCATATCGGAGTGGGAGGCGCCTGTACGGAAATGGACATCGGGCAGCATGGTGATGTAGCCTTCGCTGACCGCCTGGACCGGTGAAGAGCCCATGCTGGAGAGATAGGAAGGCGCCGTGTACCGGTGCAGGTTCTGAGAGTTCTTCTCATAGAAATTCACCAGCATCGGCCGCTTCTCACCCGGCTGGTAGTCATCGGGCAGAGCGAGGATGCCCTGCAGCCGCAGGCCGTCCTTGTTCTCGAAATCGAACAGGATGCGGTGCCCCCAGCGGTATTCGGCCTGCTGCGGATTGGCATCGGTGATCTTCGTCGAGATGCTGAAGTCCGGCCCTGAGATCCGCAGGTCGGGGTACTCCACGAACGTCTGGCGCGTGAAGAGGTACCTGTCCGCCTCCTTCGCCCTGGTAGGGGTGCTGAAGATGGCATCCTCGTAGACGATCTCGCGGAGACGGCCGCGCGCCAGTTCATAGAAGCCCGCCTTCTTCGTCCACTCCCCATACGCCGACAGCGTGATCGGCTTGGAGAGGTCGATCTTGCGCTGCGCGGAACCGCGCCTGCCTCGCCCGCCGAAGCCTCCGCGGTTCTCCGGGTTCAGGTCGACGTAGCGGAAGCGGATTTCATTCTCGTCACCTTGTCCGCCGGTCAGGTTGCGCGCGTCGGAGCCGTCGAAGGGTACGAACCACAGGTCGTACCTGGCGGTGGCGACCAGGCCCTTGCCGTCCTCGGTGTAGCCGGCGATGCCGTACGGTGATTTGGGCCCGGGATGATCGTCCTCGAGGTCTACGAACACGTCCGCGTGGGCGCCGCCCAGGGTGACGGAGCGGTTCGCGTCGAAGTCGTAGGCCTGGTATCGGTCATCCTTCCAGTACAGGTAATAACGGCCATCGGCAGAGAAACTGAATGCGCCCCCGCTCACGATCTGGTCGTCCAGGATCAGGGTGCGCTCACCGGTCGTGGTGTCCACACGGTAGATGTCGGCCAGCGTCGGACCGTAGTCATTGATGAGGCCCCGCTGGTCGCGACCGATCGCCCACTTCCCCTCCGGTGCGACCTCGAGCTCGCGCATGGTCTCGTCGGCGAGCTTGATGAACCGGCCGCTCTCGATTTCGAACGCTTCCTGGTACGTCCGGTTGCGGTCGGTATTCGCCTGGCGCATCTGCACGGACTGGATCCGTTCGTCGACCGTGTTCCAGACATCTACATCGGCCGTCGAATCGGAACTCGCGCTCCGCGTGGGTTCCTCGGGGACCTGCGGCTTTATGCCGAAGAAGAGACGCTCGTTGTCGTTGCTCCAGCTCAGCGCGGCGCGATCGCTCACTACCCAGTCGGCGGGGAAAGCGGATGCACCGGCCGGATCAAAGACGACTGGAGCGGCCCTCCCGGCGATGATCCGGCGCACGTCCGGGTAGACGACCAGGACGTTGGCGCTCTCTCGCATCTCCCTGACCGCCTCACCTTTTAACACGGCTAGCGAATTGCCCTCCTCGTTCCACGTGAGGTGACTGTAGGTCCTGGCGTCGTTGTCCAGGGTATGGAGGCGGTCATCGGCGAGATCGAGGACGAACAGGCCGTTGCCGTCCTTGGGCTCGGTGTCCACGGTGTAGGCGAGGAGACCGCCGCTCTTGTCGAACTCGATTTCTCCGATGCGTCCCAGGAGCATGTCCTGACCGCTGGCCAGGTCATGCACGATGACATCCACCCCGCGGGGGCCCTGGGCCTGGGTCTGGCCTCCGCGGGCCGCGGCGCCGCTTGGAGCACCGCCCTGACCACTCTGGCTGCCGCCCGCCTGGGTCGCCGGCCGCCGGCGCAGGAGCAGATGCGCGGAATCGGAAGAGAAGGTGAACGACTGGACATTCTGCCAGGAGCTCACCTCGCCCGTCGCCAGGTTGCGGAGCTCGAGACGCGCGGGTTCCTGTGGCGCGCGGGCGCCGCCCCGCCCCTGGGGCGACTGCTCACTGCGCCCGCGAAAGGCTCGTCCACCCCCCCGGCCGCTCGGATCCACCTGGTAGGCGATCCAGTGCGAATCATCCGAGAAGGTGCCGCCGGTGGCGTTCGGCACTTCGATCTCCTCATTGGTGTCGAGGTTGCGCAGATGAAGAACCGGTTTGGTATCCTCCGGTGGGACATTGTCGAACTGCAGCACGTAGGCCACCCACTTGCCGTCGCTCGAGATCGACTGGCCGCTGATGCTGCGCCAGAGCGCGTAGTCGTCGATAGTGAGGACTTTCTTGGCGGTCGCGGCCTGCGGCTGTGGCGCCGCCTGTATCTGGGCTGTGCCGAATATCCCGAACAGCACGACGGCGAGGACGAGCAACCGGGTCCGCCTGGCGAATCGGAGGGCGTCGGGACTCATGAGCTATGCTCCTGTCTGGTGTTGGGATCCTTTGACGGGCGGGACAAAGATACCGCTTGTATTGTAACAGCCCGTGTTTTGAGAATTAAACGTGCAATTTGAGAACTCTCGGAGTGTCGGAATAGCGCAGCGCGAATAACCTGCTATCCATCATCCCTGTTCGGGTCCTCAGACCCCCTTTTGGGAGGCCTGGTTCTCATTTTCAGTATTACGTAACGGGTTTAGAGCCACTACCCAACGGGGTTGGCCCTGCTCCCTGATTCTTGATACAGGCCGACTCTCATTTGGTTCTTTTTGACAGCCTTTCCTGAATTCAGGCGTAAGTCTCCGCCTCTATTGACTCTTTGCGGGAAGGGTAGGTAGTCGCAGGTATGAATCGTAGTGGGCTCCAGTGAACAACTTAACCTGCGACGCCGGTTAAGTTGTTTCTTGTCCGGCGTTTCTGTTTGATTGCACCGCATTCACCCGCTGTGGACCTTAAATGACCCCGCTGCCGATATCTCGATACCTCATCCTGATCTATCTCCGAGGCTCTCGAAGGTATCTCTGATGGCCTGGGGAGTGGGACTGGCGGGTGTGGCACCCGGCGAATAGACTATTGTCGTGACTCGAAAGGATACGATCCCATGAACAGGTTCCGGCTCCCGGCTCCGATCCTCTTGTTTCCTTTCCTGGTCGGTGCGGTAGTTTCACTGGTAGGAACCTCCATTGCAGCACAAGAGCCTGCTGCGAACGGCGCAACCGATCTGCAGTCCCGATCCGGGCCGATCGCCCGGTTCTCTTTCGACGGGACTATCGAGAACGCTGCTGACACATCTCTCAGAGGAGTGATCGGCGGGGAACCGACATTTGTGGAGGGTCTTGCTGGACAGGCATTGAGTTTCGGGTCTGGATCTCCATCGGCATATCTGACCTTCGATCCCGGTGACCTGCCGTTCGATCGCGCCCGGGATTTCTCCGTTCAGTTCTGGATGAGAACGGAGGCGGGATCCGACAGACAATTTGTGGTCGTGTCACAAAAGGAGTTCCCCGACAACAGTCTGAAGTCTCAGAAACAGCCAGGCTGGGTGTTCTATACCTCGGGAGGTACCTGGGCCTGGAACATGGGTTCCGGATCACGACGGATCACCTATGAACGCGACAACGGAAGACACATGCCCCTGAATGATGGCAGGTGGCATCAGTTGACCATGACCTACAGCAGCGAGCGGTCGGAGATCAGGCTGTTCTACGACGGTGTGAACTGGGTGTCGTACCATGTGAGCGACTCGGACGGATTCGATTTCACCAACATGAGTCCGATGGTGGTGGGTTGGGCCGGCCGGAGCACGGACGAAGAACCGGGAATCCTTCCGGCCATTCAAGCGGGAGCAACGCAGCTGCAGGAACTGGTAGACGCCTTCAACAGCTTCGGGTTGAGCGAAATCGAACCCGAAGAGTTCGTTCATCTGATCTGCGACCCGCGTCGTCTGTTCAGAGAAAAGGTAGACGAAGCCGCGGCACGCAAAGGCGCCGACAGCCCGGCCTTCCGTGAAGCCATGGAAGCCGTGGATTGGGAGCCGGTGGCGGAAGCGGAGTCCGGCTTGATGTCCAATCCCTACACCGTACATCAGGTCGTGGACTTCATGGAGACCGCGCCCCTGATGAAGATCTACGCGCTGGTTGATGGCGAGGTCACCATCCGACGGGATGCGGCGGCAGCATTTGCAGAGCATGAAAGGCTGTATGCACCTGAATTCGATGTGGACGATCTGGCGGCCTGGGACCGTGTGCTGTCATCCGAGGAGGTCCTGTCTTCCTATGCGGACTTCTTCGAACCGGCGGGCGCTGCTCTCAAGGAAGATCTCACGTCGATAACGGCTGCTTCATGGAACATCTGGCATGGCGGCAAGCATTTCACGGTGGGTGAACATGGATGGGATTCGAGGGTGGCTATCGCTGAGATGCTGCAGGTGGAAGACGTCGACGTGATCATGATGCAGGAAACGTATTCCTCCGGCGATTTCATCGCAGCGGAACTGGGCTATTACTTTGCGACTACCGTTGACTGGGACTACCTGAACCAGGGCGCCAACATCTCGGTGCTCAGTCGCTACCCCATCAAGGAAGTACATGTCCAAGAGGACTCGCCCTTCCAGAATGTCGGCGTGAAGATCACCATAAGCAGGAATCAGGATCTGTATGTGATGTCGAATTGGTACGGTATGGACCAATTCCCGGCGGTGTTCGACTTTCACGAAGCCCGGTTCCAGGAGTCCGATAGCATTCCCACGCTGTTTGCTGGTGATTTCAATGCCGTGCCTCACACGGACGGAGGAAACAGTCCCGCCTCGCGGGCACTGCTGGAGGCCGGGTTCACGGATGCCTTCAGAAGCCTCTATCCTGATGTCGAGGAGCATCCCGGAGCATCCCACCGAAGTGGGCGGAGAATCGATCAGCTTTACTACAAGGGGGGTGGGCTGAAGAACACCTCGACGAGGATCATTTCAACCCGACCCGGAGGATTCCCGTCAGACCACTTCCTGATCGTGTCGACCTTCGATCTTGACTACTTCACGCCCCGTGGTGGCAGATGAATAAGCCGGAGCCTGCGAGTCGTCTCTGCCTGCCGGAAGGAACACACATGTCGCGAACAACCGTTGCGTCAAGGAGCCTCATGCTCATTCCCTGTCGTTCACTTCTCGGTCTGTTGCTGCTGCTGGGTATGACGGCGGTGCCGGTATCCGCTCAAGAACCCGGAAGACTGGGCGACATCGAGTACTTCACGGAGACCAACGATCAGTATGCGTTCATCACGGCGGATGGCGCCGTCGTCAAGGTGGCTTTCTACCGGGCGGACATCTTCCGGATCTGGATGGGGCCGGAGGTGGCGTTGAGCGATCCGGCCGGCCAGGAGGATACGCCCATCGTCGTATACGACGGCAAGCCCATCTCGGTGAACCACAGCGAGGAGCGCGATTATCACCTGATCGCGAGTGATGCATGTGTCCTGCGGGTCTACAAGTCGCCCTGCACGTTCGCGCTCTACCGGAAAGACAATGCGACACTGGTGTTCGAGGAATCCGAGCCGATCACCTATGGCGAGACGATCGTCCTCGAACCCCCGCCGGTCACCCAGGAGAACCAGAGGAGGAGACGCCGCGGGCCGACCGAGAAGACCGTGACCTACCAGACGCTCAAACGCGACGATGATGACTACTTCTATGGCTGTGGGATGCAGAACGGTCACTTCAACCCCAATGACCGGGACGTGATCATCTCCTCGACCGGAAGCTGGAACGAGGAGGGGCATCCCAACGCGGTTCCCTTCTATATGTCGCTGAAGGGATATGGCGCTTTCCGCAACACCTATGCCCCGGGTCTCTATTCGTTCAAGGATCCGGTGAGGGTGGAACACCAAGAGACCAGATTCGACTGCTATTACTTCTTCGGCCCTTCCCTCAAGAAGATCATCGATGGATACACCCTGATCACCGGTCGACCGTTCATGACGCCCATCTGGGCGATGGAGTTCGGCGATGCCGACCGCTATGAAGACGGTACCTTCGAATGCGTCTCCTACGCCGACCGGTACATCGACAACGACATCCCTGTCGGCTGGTTCCTGCCGAACGACGGGTACAGGATGAACTTCGAGCGTTTCCCGGAAG
>CAYSYY010000032.1:0-15137 GCA_964435265.1 uncultured Gemmatimonadota bacterium | reverse complement strand
GAGTGACGCTGCGCCCGACCGGCCAGGCGCGGCGACGACGCAGTAGCGGTGGCTATGCCGAGGAGGCGTAACGCCGCCGGACGGGATGCAGTGGCGCGTGAATACCACAGTTGTTGTGTGACAGGGTACGAGCCACGGAGAAGGAAGTCATCGTTTTCCGGCTGGAATTGTAATGCCTCAGTTATTCCGCTTGAGTTGCTCGATCCAATGCGCCCACTGTTCATAGGTGGTGTATCCCATGCCACTCAACTGAACCAGGAATTCCCGTGCCGTCTGCCGTGATAATGCATGCTCAGCTCTCAGGTATGCCAACAGAAGCTCAGCATTGTCACTCAGCAACTCACCGGCAATTCCCGGAGAAACATGTGTCCGCCTGAGTAGATCAAGGGTCGCCGTAAAAGCGAACAGGTTTGTCCCGTTCAGCAACAATCTCAACGAGCCTACAGCCGCCTCCCAATCAACATCTCGTGGAACATGTATCGAAAGTGTGTACAGAACGGCTCGTGCAATATTTCGTACCTGTGCATCAGAATCTCTCAATGCATCAACCAGACGCCACCAGATCAAGTCAGATTCGACATGATTCGCCAGCAATGCTGCGGCGATAATGCGATTTATTGCATTGCCATCATTCGTAAGTGTCCACAGGGCTAATTCCTTATCTCTCTCACCACTGTGCTTCCGCAGAAATCCCCACAACGCATCAACATTTTCAGGATCAGCATATTCTGCATAGTCAGCCACCATAGCATGCGCGCTGTCGGATTTTCCGGCGAGAAGGTACCCGTAAAACTGCAATCCCATGTGCATCGTATTCGGGTCATCTTCGAGGATGCTGATCGCCTCTTGCCACTCGGCGATCGGTTTCATCGTATCGTCTGGCGCCGGCCTGTATCGCACTCGGTCGGAATTGTCCGGCTCAACCACAGTGACCACCGTGTACATCCCTTCCTCACCGGGATAGATGATCACAGATGCATCCGGGAATCCAAGTCTATCCGTGAGGACGGCTGCGCACGCATGCAATGATCTATTCGGTTCGAGGGCCCTTAGAGTGTCGACAAGGCTTGTCACTGTCCACTGTTCCAGACCGATGAACTCGACTTTACCCCGCTCAGATTCAACGACCTGTCCCCGAGTCGGCGAGGCCATCAGAAACAAGAGCACGCAAGACCGTAGGACTCGCATCACACCTCTCATCCTCTACGTATGAATGATGTATAACGATATCGGCACAATCGCGATGTATGACACCAACCGCCTTAGACAATTGATGTGAATAGGTTTCCTGTCAAGAAACTCCTTTCCCAACCCCTCCCGGGAGGTCGGTCTGAGCCGTCCAACCGTCAAGGCGCACTTCGAAGCAATGACCATGGCCCTGGCTCTTCAGCCGCTCTCACCCTTCCAACGAATGCACGATCAATCCGGATGCGTTCAACGTCAGCGCCCTGGAGGTGTTCCGGAGCATCTACCCGAAGGGCGCCGACTATGTCGTCTCACCCGCCGTCGAGAATGCCTGGCAGCGCCGTGTCGGCGGGCGGGTGGTCCGGTTCATCGGCTGTCAGGACCTGTTCGACCTCACCTGAGCTCAGACATCCACCGGAGCGCCCTCGACCGTATCGGGGTCGTCCTCGATCTTCTGGATGGTGATGCCGGTGAAGCCGTAGAAGATCGAAATGAGGGGAGAGAGCAGGTTCAGGAAGGCGAAGGGGAGGTAGGTGAAGCTGCTCACCCCCAGCACGCTGGACATGTACGCTCCGCAGGTGTTCCACGGTATCAGCGGGGAGGTCAGGGTGGCCGAGTCCTCCAGCGCCCGGGAGAGGTTCTTGGGGTGCAGGCCGCGCCGGAAGAAGGCGTTCCGGTACATGCGCCCCGGGACGATGATGGCCAGGTACTGGTCGCTGGCCAGGGCGTTCATCGCGAAACAGCTCACGATGGTGGCGGTGATGAGCGCGCCGGTGGAACGGGCCAGCTTCAGGATGTTCCCGGCGATGCATTCCAGCATCCCCGAGGCTTCCATGATCCCCCCGAACGAGAGCGCCACGATGATCAGAGCGATGGTGTCGAGCATGTAGGTGAGCCCGCCCCGGGTCAGCAGTTCGTCCACCGCCGCCACCCCGGTGGTGCTCTCGTAGCCCGAATAGAGCGAACTCAGCAGGGCTCCGATCCCGCCGCCGGGCTGCCCCGCGAAGGTCTGCCGCTGCAGCAGCAGCAGCAGGACCGCCCCCGTCAGCGTCCCGATGATCAGGGCCGGCAGGGCGGGAGTCTTCTTCCAGACCAGATAGAGCACCGCCGCCGGGGCCAGGAGCAGCCAGGGGGAGAGGTTGAAGGTGGCCTTGAGGGTGGTGAGCATGGTGGTGTACTCCGGCGTCTGGACCGAACCGGAGGTGTGGGTGAAGAGGCCGATCAGGGCGTAGAGGACGAGGGCGATGAGCAGGGCCGGCATGGTGGTATAGACCATGTGCCGGATGTGGGTGAAGAGCTGGGTGCCGGCCACGGCCGGAGCGAGGTTGGTGGTATCCGAGAGCGGGCTCATCTTGTCGCCGAAGTAGGAGCCGGAGATCACCGCTCCGGCCGTCATACCGGGGCTGATGCCGAGGGCCTGGCCCACCCCCATCATGGCCAGCCCGACGGTGGCGGCGGTGGACCAGGAAGAACCGGTGGCCAGCGAGATGAGGGCGCAGATGACGGCGGTGGCCACCAGGAAGTAACCCGGGGCGAGGATCTTCAGGCCGTAGTAGATCATGATCGGCACCACCCCGCTGGCGATCCACACCCCGATCAGCAGGCCCACGACGACCAGGATCAGGATGGCCGGCAGAGCCGTCACGATCCCCTTCGTCATGCCGTCCAGGATCTCCCGATAGGGCATCCCGAGCACCCAGCCGGCGATCGAAGCGGCGATGATCGAGCCGAAGATCAGGGGGATGTGCCCCGAGCCGTCCAGGATGGCGATGGTGTAGAAGAGCATGATGATGAGCAGCACGACCGGGATGAGCGAGATCACCAGCGTGGGTTTCCTGGTTTCTCCGGACACGGAGTCCCTCCTCTAGAATTCGGGCACGTAGCGCGGATAGGTCCTCCTGGCCCGGTCCGCGACCGTGAGATCAAGGTCGAGAGTGACGAAGGGGCGATCGGGCGAGGTCGTGGCCACGATCTGACCCTCGGGATCGGCGATCCAGCCGACGCCCCCCAGGTCCGCCTCGCCCCCCGGCGGGGCGGTACGGTTCGAGCTGACGGTGTAGGCGCCCGAGACGACCGCCGCGACCCGCCCCCCGGCCAGCCATTTCGGGATCGTCGCGGCGGGGGTGGCCCGCGGTATCGCGATGATCTGCGCACCCTGCCGCCCCAGCATCCGGGCGTGTTCGAGGAACCACAGGTCGGTACAGATCTGGAATCCGACCCGGGCCGCACCGGCCGTGGTCACGGTGAAGGTTCCGTCACCGCGCTCGTACCACGACGCCTCCCAGAATCCCGCCTCATCGGGGAGGTAGCTCTTGGTGTGCACCCCCCGGTAACCGGTACCGGGTTCCCACACGAACCCTTCATTCAGGCGGCGTCGGCCGTGCGTGACCGGCCGGGATCCGAGCACGGCGGCCGGCGCCAGTTCACCGGCGCGCTCCAGCCAGCGGTCATGGGCGGCGACCGCCTCCGCCCAGCTGGCGGGATCGGCCTCGCGCCCGATCATGAGCCAGGGGTGGAAGGGCATCTCGGGCAGCAGGACGAGTTCGCTGGCCGCTGCACGGGCATGGGCGACGAGTTCCTCCCAGGCTTGTGCGAAGGGGGCCGCGGCCTCGGGGAGTTCGCAGACGGTGACCTTCATCGGGTCGTTCCCCGCCTCACCGGCCGGCCTCGATCCGGACCTCGTCGGGGAGGCGAACGATCAGTTCCGGACGGCCGGTCTCGACGAGCCAGAGCCTGAGCAGGGCGGCCGCGATCCCCGCCGCTCCCTGCATGTATCCGGTCTGGGCCTGGATGAACTCCGGCCGGACCCGGTGCTCGGCCTGTGGCCAGGAGAGCCCGGCGCCGTCGGGGACCGCCCAGGACCGCAGCACCCGGGCACAGGCGCGGGCGTGCTCCAGGTACCGCTCCTCCCCCGAGGCCAGGTACAGGTCGAGCATGGCTATGAGGATGCCGGCCGTGCCGCAGCACACGCTGACGTTGTTCCAGTACCCCGAGGGGCTCACTCCCGGTTCGGCCCCGACCGCGGTGATCAGCCAGTCGCCGCCTTCGCGCGCGGGGGCGGGTATGCCGGCGGCGGCGGGCGCCCCGGGCAGCCCGGTTTCCTGCAGGAATGCGCGGGAGGTGCCGGCCGGCCCGTGGCACCACGAGACGTACTGCAGATCTTCCCCATCCCCCTCGTGATGGAAGACGACACAGCCGTCGGCGTCGCCATGCACGGCCAGCCAGGCCAGGCCCGCCCGGCGGGCCGCCAGGTAGTTCTCGGCCCCGGAGCCGAGGGCGGCGGCCAGCTCGCCCAGGAAGAAGCACACTCCGGCCGTGCCGTGGGCGAAGTTGGGGTAATGCCGGCCGGCGGTTCCCCCGATCGGCCAGAAGAGGGTGCCGCCGGCGCGCCGAACGGTGCCCAGGAGCCAGTCGCCCGCCTCGCGGGCGGCGTCGAGATAGCGCGATTCGCTCGATACCCGCCAGGCTTCGAGCAGGAAGAGGCCGGTTCCGGCCGTTCCGCTGATGATGTCGGGCACCCCGCTCCAGGTCGCTCCGACGGCGCCACGATGGGCCAGCTCGCAGACGGTGTCGGCCAGGGCGAGACCGCCTTCCCGCAGCCAGGTCTGTTCGGGGAAGAAACGGGCTCCGGCCAGCAGGGCGGCTCCGGGGCCGGACAGACCGGAGTAGAGCCCGGCGTCGGGGACGCCGGCGGCCAGCGAGGCCCGGGTCAGCGCCTGGAGCGAGCGCAGGGCGTCGAGGGCCCGGGTCCGCCACGCCTCATCGCCGGTGGCGACGGCTGCCTGCAGGAACCCGAAGGCCCGGCCGGCCTGACCGTGGTAGAGATCGGGATTGTCGAGGATCCGGATGCTGTCGGCGGGCACATCGGGGTAGTGCGCCCCGTCCGGACCGGTGACGGCGTACCCCTCGATCCAGCGCAGTCCGGCCAGGGCGGTATCGCGCCACCGCCCGGGATCGGTTCCGGATCGGCCGCAGCCCGCGGTGGCCGCGAGCACGATCAGGACGGTCGCGAGGACGGGGGATCCGGTCCTCGGGGCGGGGGACGGGTGCTTCGCTCCTCCAGGCATCACAGGCCCTCCTCAGCTCGTCCTCAGGGGGGGCGGCGACGGTCGAGGAGGAATGTATACCGCCGGAGGGGCGCGCTCCAGGTGCAATCCCCGGTCCCGGTCGCGAGGAGAGACGGCGGGGCGGACGGGAAAAAGGTGCTGACGGGGGGCACACCGCGCGGTTCCTTACCCGCCATGAACCGCACCCGGCTGCCCGCACTCTCCCCCGGCCAGCGCCACATGGTGGGCGCCGCGTTCTTCTTCAGCCTCATGAGCCTGCTGGTGAAACTCGCCGGCCGCCACCTGCCCACCTGGGAGATGGTCTTCTTCCGCTCCCTGGTGATGCTCTGTATCTGCACGCTCCTGCTCCGGCGGCACCGTCTGCCCATCTGGGGCAATAACCGACGGCTGCTCGTGGCCCGGGGGATCTTCGGCTTCATCGCCCTGAACTGCTTCTACCACGCCATCGTGCACCTGCCCCTGAGCGACGCCACCACCATCATGTTCACCAATCCGGTCTTCACCACCATCCTGGCGGTCTTCTTCCTGGCCGAAGCGCTGGATCTGCGGCAGGCGATCCTGATCGGGGTGAGCCTGGCGGGGGTCGTCCTGGTGGCCCAGCCGACCGCTCTCTTCGGCGGCCTCGGGGCCGGGCTCGATCCGCTGGCGGTGGCGATCGGGCTCGTCGGCGCCCTGATGAGCGCCAGCGCCTGGGTAGCCACGCGCCGGCTCGGCCGCACCGAGGAACCGCTCGTCATCGTCTTCTACTTCTCGCTGGTGAGCACGGTGTGTTCCCTGCCGCTGCTGGCGGTGGAGTTCGTCATGCCCACCGGGCCGGAGTGGCTGATACTGGTGGGGCTCGGGGTGCTCACCCATTTCGGGCAGATGCAGCTCACCCGCGGTCTCACCCTCGAACCGGCCGGGCGCGCCGCTCCGGTCGGCTATGTCCAGATCGTCTTCGCCGCGGTCTGGGGAGCGATCTTCTTCGCCGAAATCCCCGGCCTGCTGAGCGTGGCCGGAGCTCTGGTGATCGTCGTCAGCACCCTCATGATGGGGCGCCGTCCGGCCCAGCCGGCCCTGTAGGCAGGCGGCCGATCGATCGGGAGGCAGGTATGAGAAGAACCAGAAGAAGGATCTCCGGGAGGCGCCGGTTCGGACCGGAGCTGGTCGTGATGCTGCTCGCGGCCGCACCGATCCGTGCCGGCGCGCAGGGCGATATCGCCTCCCGGTATGCCGATGACGCCCGGCGCATCATCCGGGCCGTCCGCGAGCAGGGGCGGCAGTGGGAGAAGCTGGTGGCGCTCTGTGACGGGATCGGTCCCCGTCTGTCGGGCTCCGACGGTGACGCCGCTGCCCGCGCCTGGGCCGAGGCGACCATGCGGGCCGACGGCCTCGAGAATGTTCATCAGGAACCGGTCATGGTGCCGCACTGGGTCCGGGGGGAGGAGGAGGCCTGGCTGGTGCTGCCCGCTCATCGCCCGCTGCGGCTGACCGCTCTGGGAGGCAGTATCGGCACCCCGCCGGGGGGACTCGAGGCCGACGTGATCACGGTGACGAGTTTCGAGGAGCTCGAAGCCGTTCCCGCGGCGCAGGTGCGGGGCAAGATCGTGCTCTTCAACGTGCCGATGCGCCGAACCGACCGATCGATGGCCGGGTACAGCGAGGCGGTGGCGTACCGGGGGGGCGGTCCCTCCGCGGCCGCCCGGAAAGGCGCGGTGGCCTGCCTGGTGCGCAGTGTGGGCACCGGAGCCGCCGCCAATCCCCACACCGGTGTGACGCAGTATGCCGAGGATGCACCACCCATCCCGGCGGCGGCCCTCACCATGGCCGATGCCGGCGCCGTGGCCCGCCTCTGCGCCGCCGGGGAGCGGGTACGCATCCGCCTGCGGATCGAGGCCCGCACCCTGCCGCACACGGTCGGCGGGAACGTGATCGGCGAGCTGGTAGGGCGGGAATCGCCGGAGGAGGTGGTCGTGATCGGAGGGCACCTCGATTCCTGGGATCTGGGCACCGGCGCCCACGACGACGCCGCCGGCTGCATCCAGGCCATGGAGGCGGTACGCGTGCTCGCCGGCCTGGGTCTGCGGCCCCGCCGCACCATCCGGGTGGTCCTCTTCGCGGCCGAGGAGATGGGTGAGCTCAACGGTGGCAACGGCTACGCCGGGCGGCACGCCGGTGAGGTACCGCGACACGTGGCGGCGATCGAATCGGACGCCGGCGCCGGCCCGCTCATCGGGTTCACCGCCGGCGGCACGACCGAGGACGGCTACGCTCTCATCCGGGCCGTGCTGAGCCTGCTCGAGCCCCTCGGCGCGACCGAACTGCGGACCGGCGGGAGCGGCCCCGACATCGGACCGCTGGTGGCCCGGGGTGTGCCCGGCCTCGCACTCTGGCCTGACGTGAGCCTCTATTTCGACTACCATCATTCCGCCGAGGATATGGTCGAGAACGTGGATCCCGTCCTGCTGGCCGACGGCACCGCCGCCATGGCGGTCATGGCCTGGATCCTCGCCGAGATGGAAGTGCCGCTCCCCAGGGCGGCGGGACGCTGAGCGGCTGCGGCGAAGCAAGGCCGATATGCTGAAAAGTGTCGGCGCCGCCGCCCGCCGCGATCGCCGCGGCCGGCGAGCGGATCGGAGCGATCGGTACGTCCCTCATTGATCAGCTGAGAGCGGGTTCGTAATCTTACAGGTGATACCCTCACTCCGGATCACGGGCAGTTCAGGGAGCGTGTGCACATGAGCCGACTGTTGGGATACATGGGACCGAAGATCTCGATCGCTTCGGCGGTCATCGAACCCCCGCATTCACTCGTGGAACAGTCATACGCTCCCCGTGAGATGGTCACCGGGACCATCAACGCCGACGGCTTCGGCTTCGGTTTCTACTGCGACGACTGCGATCTGCCCGGCACCTACCACCGGGACACCCCGATCTGGAGCGACCTCGATCTGCCGCGGCTGGGTCGGGCGGTGTTCTCCGACTGCATCTTCGCGGCCGTGCGCAACGCTACTCCGGGTTTCGACGTCAACCGGCAGAACGTTCCCCCCTTCGTGCACCAGCAGCTTCTGTTCATGCACAACGGAGCCGTCGAGGGCTTCCACCGCCGCTTCCGCGGCCTCTTCATCGAGCAGATCCCCGACTCGATCCTGGCGACTCTGCACGGCTCATCCGATTCCGAACGGATCTTCGCCCTGGTGAAGACGTATCTGCTCGATCACGACATGGGGGAGGGAGTCGGGGCCGGGGTGCTGCGCGACGCTCTCCACTTCGCCCTGGAGACGGTGCTCGAGATCGCCCGTCAGGACAAGGCCAGGGCCTCCCTCAACATGGGCCTGACCAACGGTCATGCGATGGTCTTCGTGCGGCTGGCCCGGGGGATCAAATCGAACAGCCTCTACCTCCGCCGCCGGCCCGACGCGGTCTGGATCGCGTCGGAACCGTTGGATCTCTCGGACGAGTGGGAACAGATCGTGAAGGACACCTTCGTGCTGGTCGACTCCCCCACCGAGGTCGCGCTCGAGAAGATCACCGACCTGCCTCCCCGCACCCACTGGCGCGAGGACTGATATATCCGGGGCACAGACGTCTCGAACCGTTCCCCGGTCGCAGCGTATTCAGAAATTCCCCGCCCAGGAGAACGACATGACCACGTGACGGCCGGGATTATAGACGCCCGAACCGTGCTCCTTGTAGGCGTGATCGAAGATGTTCCCGAAGGTCAGGCTGATAGTCACCGGACCCAGGTCGTAGGAACCCCGCAGGTTCCAGTCCGACCAGCCCGGGGTGCCGCCCGGATCGATGCGGGTGTCCTCGATATCCTCGGCCGAGAGCCGGTGCTGGGCGCCGGCGGCCCTCACGAACAGCTCCGCACTCCGGCCCTCGCCCCGCCACAGGAGCCCGGCCAGACCCATGAGCGGCGGGATCCGCCGCATCGGCTCGTGCGCGGTCGTGTTCTGCCCGTAGGTGTAGAAGGCGTTGCCGCGCAGGAAGAGGCCGTCGAAGAGGCGGAACCGGCCCTGTATTTCGGCCCCGGTGATGTAGGCTTCACCGAGGTTCGCCTTGACCTTGATGTTCTCGTCCGGATCCGGGATCCCGTCGCCGTCCAGATCCATCCACGACTGCCCTTCATAGGTTCCGTCGATGCGCGCGATGATGTCATCGAAGGCGGTGTAGTAGACGTAGGCCTCCACATCGCTGGAGTTCCATTCGGTCTTGAACCCGAGTTCGTAGTTGGTGCTGAGTTCGGCGGTGAGGCCCGGACTGGGGGCGTCGATCCAGTTCTGGCTGGTCTGCAGGACCACCGTGTCGTTGAAGTTGGGCGCCCGGAAGCCCCGGCTGAGATTGGCCAGGAGGTTGAGTCCGGGACTCAGCCGGCAGGTCAGGCCGAGGTTGCCGGTCACATTCGTGAACCGGTCCTCCCAGTCGCCCCACGGCTCTTCGAGCGGGGCGCTGGAGTGGATGTCGCTCAAACGCAGGCCGACGGTGAGATCGGTGCTGTGCCCGATGGCGACATCGTCGCTCATGAAGAGACCGAGCTGGTCGAAGGTCGAGCCGTCGGGGTAGGCGCCGCGTTTGGACTCGGCCGTGGAACCGGTGTAATCGGTGCGGCCGCTGGCGAGATCGTCGTGGTAGTACTCGATCCCCCAGCGCAGGACGTGCCGGCCGGCCGCCAGGGTCGTGGCCTGCAGGAAGGTGCCGAAGGTCGTGAGCAGATCGTCCTCGTGACGGACCGTGTCGCTGTCCGGCTTCTGCTTGATCCGTCCCTCGTGTTCGCGCTGCCACGACACGTTCCACTCCAGGTTGCTGAGCCAGGGCAGCGGTTGGTGGTGGGTGTACTGGATCATGCCCAGGAAGCGGCGCTGAGGATCGTAGAGGTAGGTCGCCCACTCCCCCGAGGCGTACTGGTCGTAGCGCGGTACCCGGGTCTGCAGCACCTCGAGCAGGTCCAGGCGGAGGATCTGGCGGTCGGAGAGGCGCCAGGCGCCGATGAGATAGCCCGATGTCTCATCGTATCCGGTAGGTACGTGGGCGGGGATGACCCCGCCGGGTTTGAGGTCGCCGATCGATCTGGCGGTGGCCCCGATCGAGGCGGCGAAGTCGGGACCGGCCCGCTCCAGACCCAGGTGCAGGGAGCGTCCGTCATCGCCGGAGGTGTAACGGGTGTGCAGGCGGGGCCGCCACCGCACCTCACCCCCGGTGAAGGCAGGGGGGCGGGAGATCAGGTTCACCATGCCGCCGACGGCGTCGGATCCGTAGAGCACCGACCCGGGGCCGCGGACCACTTCGATCCGGGTGAGCGCTTCGGCGTCGATCGTGTTCAGGTACTGGTTTCCGCCCTCCCGGAAGATCGGCTTGTTCAGGCGCACGCCGTTGTAGAGCAGCAGGATGTCTTTGCCGATGAGCCCCCGGATGATCGGGGCGCCGTGGCCGGCGGTGGTCTTCTGGACCAGTACGCCGGTGTTCTCGCGCAGGGCGTCGGCCGTGCTCGAGGCGGGACGCACGGCGATCTCCTCTTCCTCGGTCAACCCGATCGGTTTGTGCGAGCGGTGTTCGGCTTCGATCCGCCGCTCGGCCGTCACGGTGACGCGGCCCATGTCGATGGTATGCGGTTCGAGCAGGACCTCCAATTCGCGGCGCTCTCCGGCCCGGAGCCGGACCTCGATCTCCTGCCCCTGATAACCGATCCGGCTCACCACCAGCACGTCGTCGAGCGCCGGCAGGTTGGGTATGATGAAGCGCCCGTCGCGGTCGGCGAAGGCGCCGCTACGGGCCTGACGCAGGAATACATTGGTGGCCGGCAGGGGGGAGCGGGTCACGGCGTCGAGGATGAGACCGGAGATGGCGCCGGAATCCTGAGCGGCGGTGGGAGCGGGGAGAGTGAGGAACAGGGAGAGGGTGATCGGAAGCAGTCGGGCGGAGGGCTTCATGTGTCATGGTCCGTTTTGGTTTGCCGTGAGCACGGTGATCGGTTCATGGAAGATACCATCACCGGTATTACCGAGCGGCGGTTCCCTTCATTCACGACGCCGCGGTGGAGAAGGTTCCCCTGAAAAGAGAGCGGCCGGCATCCGGCCGCTTCCCCCCGACCGGGAGGGATGATAAGGTCAGGCGGCTTGACGGACATGCGGTTTTTCGGTTCCATGCCCCTCTCAAACTCAATGCCTCTCTCCAACCGGTTCCGGCCTGGGAGGAACAGAGGCACGGAAGAGCAAAAGAGCGAAAGAATAGAAGAAGGGAGTGCCTGATGGTGAGCTGGGATTTCACCGGCACCCGGATCCTCGTCACAGGGGCGAGCAGCGGCATCGGTCGGGCCACCGCCGAACTCTTCACCCGGGCGGGCGCCCGGGTGGTGGCGACGGGACGCCGGACCGACGCGCTCACCGAACTCGCCACCGGGCTCGCCGGGGCCGCGGGGACGATCAGTGCCATCGCCGGCGATCTGACCGACGACGGATTCCGGACCGAACTGGTCGCCGCGGCCGGGACCGAGCTGGGCGGATTGGACGTGCTGGTGAACGCGGCCGGGATCATCGCCAGCGCGAACTGGGAGACCACCACGCTCGAGGACTGGGACATCATGATGGACATCAACCTGCGCTCGGTCTTCGCCCTGACCCGGCTCTGTATCCCCGCCGTGGTCGAGGCGCAGGGAGCGATCGTCAATGTCTCGAGCGTCACCGGGACCCGCGCTTTCCCGGGGGTACTGGCCTACTGTGTGAGCAAGGCGGGAGTGGACCAGCTCACCCGCTGTCTGGCCCTGGAACTGGCTGCCCACGGGGTGCGGGTCAACGGTGTGAATCCCGGCGTGACCGTGACCAACCTGCACCGGGCGGGGGGGATGGACGAGACCGCGTATGCCGCCTTCCTGGAGCATTCGAAGACCACCCATCCCCTGGGACGGGTCGGCCGGCCTGAGGAGATCGCCGACCTGATCGCTTTTCTGGCCTCCCCGAACGCCGGCTGGATCACGGGGGAGACGATCGCCGTCGACGGGGGCCGTCACCAGACCTGTGCGCGCTGATCGCATTGACCGGTTGACGTGAATGAAGCAGGGGGAGACAGTGTTTAAGAGGAGTTGGAGAGACCGGCCGGATCGGCCGGTCCGGATCGATCGCAGCGACAGGAGATATCCCACCATGACATCATTCCGGAGATCCACCCTACGGGCCGGATCGTTCGCCACCGCCGCCGGCCTGGTCTGCCTGGCGTCAACTCTGCTGGCCACCGCCTGCGGCGGCCAGCTCAACGAGGAACAACTTCAGGCCCGCGCCGCACGGGTCCATGAAGAAGCCTGGGTGGCCGACACCCACCTCGACAGCCCGCTCCGCGGGTACCGCGATCCGACCTGGAACGCCGATGAGCGGCATGATAACGGCTGCTGGGACATCCCCCGCATGATCGAGGGGGGCGCCGACGCCGTCTTCCTGGCCGTTTACATCGGCCAGGGTCCGCTCACCCCCGAGGGCTACGAGCGGGTGCATAACCAGGCGATCGGGATCTTCGATTACATCCACCGGATGGCCGACGCCAGCCCGGATGCCGAGTACGCGTGCTCGGTCGCCGATGCCAGACGGCTGCACGCGGCGGGCAAGCGGGCGATCTTCATCGGGGTCGAGAACGGCTACCCGATCATGGAAGATCTCGCCAACGTGGAGGACTTCTACAACCGCGGCATGCGTTACATGACCCTCTCGCACAGTTCCGACAACCAGATCTGCGCCTCCTCGACCCAGCGGGGGGAGCGGGAGGATTTCGGGCTCACCGATTTCGGCCGCCAGGTGGTGCGCGAGATGAACCGGCTGGGAGTCATGGTGGATTGCTCCCACGTCTCCGACCAGACCTTCTTCGATGTGATCGAGATGACTACCGCTCCGATCATCTGCAGCCATTCGGGAGTGGACGGCGTGTATGAGCAGGACCGCAACCTCAGCGACGAGATGCTGCTGGCACTCAGGAAGAACGGCGGCGTCATCCAGCTCATACCCCTCGACTCCTACATCCGGGCGCGACCGCAGAATCCGGAGCAGGATGCTGCGATGGCGGCGCTCAACGAAGAATTCGGCGACCAGCGGAGCCTGAGCCCCGAGCGGCGGCAGGAGTACCGGCAGCGCTCAATGGAGATCCGACGGCAGTACCCGATCCCTCCGGCCACGATCGAGGACTTCCTCGAGCACGTCGATTACGCCGTAGCCCTGATCGGGATCGACCACGTCGGTTTCGGCAGTGACTTCGACGGCGGGGGTGGGGTGCAGGATCTCGAGGATATCTCCAAGCTCCCCAACGTGACCGTCGAGCTCATGCGTCGCGGTTATTCGGAACGGGACATCAGGAAGTTCTGGGGCGAGAACCTGCTGAGAGTGCTCAAGGAGGTGGAAAGGAAAGCAGGGAGATAATATAAAGGGTATTAACATGCAATAAAATGTATTTATGCCTTAATAGTGTATTTTAAATAATGATAAAAGGAGCATGGTATTTTATGCTCCTTTTATATTTTTATAAACAATTATATGATTTATATGGTCGTAAAGTCGACTATTTAATTATTGTTGTACTTAATACAGTATATTAATAATTAATAAGAATTCTATTGATTACAGTAACATTCATTGAAAGATGCCAGATTATTTTATATAACAGACAGAGTCATCCGGGGGAGTAGCGCCGGCGCTCTCCCCGTCCCTCACGACGTGATGAAGTCCCCTGGGTGTCAGATCGGCCGTCTCCGGCGGCCGGGTGCGCCGGTGAACGGCCCGGGGCGGATCTACTCCGGGTGGCTGGCTGCCTTGCCGTTGCACTCCCAGAGGAAAAAGGCGATCGCCATCAGGAAGAAGGTCTGGGCTCCGTTGAAGGAGCCGCCTGCGGTGATACCCAGGATGGCGCCGGCGGGGATGATGCCGATTGAGAGGATGAGGCCGTAGAGCACCGAGACCAGACCGATGATGACGGCCACCATGCCGAAGGTGTTCATTTTCATTTCTGCGTGTTCCTTCCGAAACGTGACCAGGATGCGATTGCGTCACGGCAGGTGCATCTTCTCCTCGCGCACCGCGTGATCCGGAATGTATGGTATCACATCACTGCGACGGACGTACAGCAGGACCGTATCCTGAACGGTTACCGATTCACCGCCTGCATCGGGGGACAACGACATGAAGAGTACCGCCAGCGATCCGTTCGGCGTCATCCGGACATTCACCCTGAACGATACCGCGTACACCTACTGGAGCCTGCCCGCCCTGGAAGAGGGGGGAGTGGGGGCGATCAGCCGCCTGCCGATCTGCCTGCGCATCGTATTGGAATCGGTGCTGCGCTGTGTCGACGGTGAGCAGATCACCGCGTCCGACGTGCGCAATCTGGCCGGTTGGATCGCCGCCGATCCCTCGCCGACCGAGATCCCCTTCACGGTGGCCCGGATCGTCATGCAGGATTTCACGGGCGTTCCCGCGGTGGTCGACCTGGCCGCCATGCGCGATGCCATGGCCCGGGCGGGGAAACCGCCTGAACTCATCAATCCCCTCTGCCCCGTGAACATGGTGGTGGACCACTCCGTCCAGGTCGATGCCTTCGGCAGCCCCGATGCCTTCGCCATCAACACCCGTCTGGAATTCGAGCGCAACAGCGAGCGCTACACCCTGTTGAAATGGGCCCGGGGCGCCTTCGAGAACTTCGACGTGGTGCCGCCGGCTATCGGCATCATCCATCAGGTGAACCTGGAATACCTGGCCCGCGGTATTTTCGCCCGCGACAGCGACGGCCGCACGATCGCGTATCCAGACACCCTGGTGGGAACCGATTCCCACACCACCATGATCAACGGGATCGGTGTGGTGGGGTGGGGGGTCGGCGGTATCGAGGCCGAGGCGGCCCTGCTGGGCCAGCCGGTCACCTTCCTGACCCCCGAGG
>CAYSYY010000031.1:7751-15248 GCA_964435265.1 uncultured Gemmatimonadota bacterium | reverse complement strand
CTCGCTGATGTAACCGAAGGCCGGAAGAAGACCGGCGAAACCTGCTCTTTCTTCATGACGTATGAAGGAGCGGAGGTTGCCGTCATGAGCGATGAGAGAAGCGAACTGCTCAAAGGAACCCTCGACCTGATGGTCCTCAAGAGCCTCGAGCACGAGGCCATGCACGGCTGGGGGCTGGCAATACGGATCGAACAGCTCTCCGGCGGTGCCTTCATCATCCACCAGGGAGCCCTTTTCCCCGCTCTGCAGCGACTCAGGCGCAAGGGGTGGATCGCCTCGGAGTGGGGATTGACCGGGAACAATCGCCGGGCCCGGTACTATCGGCTCACCACGACCGGCCGGAAACAGCTCCAGAAGAAGGTGGCCGAATGGCAGCGGGTGGTCGCGGGCATGAACGGAATCCTCGATCCCCGGATCCAGGAGGGGTAGGGGAATGGCGCTCCGGCATCACTGGCGCGAGTTCGTTGATTATGTGTTTCGGTCCCGGCGGCTTCCCCTCCTCTACGGCGTGATGAGCCGCGGATCCTCCCGGATGGTGAGCGGCCGGGTGTAGGACCGGCCGGCCACGGTGAGCCGCACCGTGTAGGTCCCCGGTTCGGCCCGGGGTGCGTTCGGTGTAGGCACGGTGTTGTGCACCACGGCCGCGATCGGCAGCCGGGTGCCGCCCCGGCCGCCTCCCGGCCGGGATTCATGGTAGAGGTCCCAGACGAAGCGGTGCAGTCCGGCCCGGCTGGAGACGGACTGCGGCGGCCTCAGCCAGTAGGTCGGGACACTCAGATTCGGATCCGTCTCCGGAACCGGATCGGCGCTGGAGAAGGTGCGCACCACGGTGCCCGAGGCGTCCAGGATCTCCAGCGTCACCGGCCCGGAGACGTCGTTCCTGAGCCAGTAGTGGAGCACGGCGCCGTCGGGGGGGTTCTCGCCGGCCGGTTCGTCCGGCGGCAGAGGGGTGTCGGAGTTCATGTTCCACACCACCCGGGTCGCCCGCTGCGGTTCGAAGAGGTAGACGTCGGAGCCGGTGACCGCCGGGCCCCACTGGCGCAGGGGGGTGATGTCGTCCAGGATCCAGAATCCCCGGCCGTGGGTGGCCGCCACCAGGTCGTCGTCCTTGATGATCAGGTCCCGCACCGAAGAGGGGGCCATGTCCAGGCGCAGCGACTGCCAGTGGTCCCCGTCGTCGAAGGATACGTAGACCGACTGCTCGCTGCCGGCGAACAGGAGCCCGGAGCGCTGCGGGTCCTCCCGGACGACATTGATCGTCCCCCCGTCGGGGATGCCGTTGGTGATGTGCGTCCAGGTCCGGCCCCCGTCGTGGGTGCGGTAGATATGGGGACGCATATCGTCGATACGGATGGTGTTGACGGCCGCATAGGCGGTCATCGGGTCGCTGTGACCGGCATCCATGAGAGAGACCTTCGCCCAGGCGGCCAGGTCGGGGGGGGTGACGTTCTGCCACGTACGGCCGCCGTCGCGGGTGACGTGGATGAGGCCGTCATCGGTCCCCGCCCAGATGGTATTCGGGTCGACATAGGAGGGCGCGACGGTATAGATGACCCCGCGGCGGGCCGGCCGGGCGGAATCCTGGTCGCGGTAGACGCCCACGCTGGCCGGGATCTCGTACGTCTCCCGGCTCAGTTCGGGACTGATCTGCTCCCAGGTCTCTCCGCCGTCGGCGGTCTTCCAGAGGGTGTCCCCGGCGAAGTAGAGCACATGCGGGTCCAGCGGAGAGAAGAGCACCGGGGCCGTGCGCACGGTCCGGATCCGTCCGCCGCCGGCGGGCGTGGGTCCGACCGTCTCCCGGTGGCCGGTGCGCTTGTCGTACCGGGTCACCCGGCGGCCTCCGTAGACGATGTTCGGATCCAGCGGATCGGGGGCGGCGTAGCCGTATTCGTCCACGCCCACCGGGTGCCATTCCCGGAAGGTGATCTGCCCGTCGTTCCCCCGGCTGGCGATCCCCACCGAGCCGCTCTCCTGCTGGCCGCTGTAGAGGTTGTACGGGAAGGCGTTGTCGGCCGCCGCGTGGTAGAGCTGGGCGGTGGGCTGGTTGTACCAGGAACTCCAGGTCCGCCCGCCGTTGAGCGAGATCACCGTGCCCTGATCGGCCGCGGTGGCGATGATGTCGGGATCGTCCGGGTTGATCCAGATACGCTGGTAGTCATCTCCTCCCGGAGCGCCGCGGAGCGCCGCCCAGGTACGGCCGCCGTCCTCGGAACGCCACATCACCACACTGGCGCTGTAGACGATATCGGGATTCTTCGGATCCACCGCCGGAACGGGCAGATCGCCGCCGCCGATGCGGCCGGCCGGACGGGAATCCCGGGTGATCTGAGTCCAGTTTTCACCCGCATCATCGGAGCGGAAGATGCCCACCCCGCGGCCCATAGCCACCGTGGCGTAGAGGCGGCCCGGATCGCTGGGCGCGATCGCCAGTTCAGCCTGCTCCACGCCGTTGTCCCCTTCGGGGAGACCGCCCGAGAGCTCCAGCCAGCTGGTGCCGCCGTCGGTGGATTTGAAGATGCCCCCGTTCCGGCCGCTCCAGTTGGCGTTCTCCCAGGGCCCTTCACGGTCCTCCCACAGGCAGGCGTACACGATGTTCGGATTCGACGGGTCGATGTCGACGTCGGAGGCTCCGGTATTCTCGTCGATATAGAGTACCTTCTCGAAGCTGCGGCCGCCGTTGGTGGAGCGGAACACCCCGCGTTCGGTGTTGGGGCCGTAGGGATGCCCCAGCACGGCCACGAACACCCGGTCCGGATTGCGGGGATCCACCGCGATGCGGGGGATCTGCTGGCCGTCCCGGAGACCCAGATGCGTCCAGCTGCGGCCTCCGTCGGTGGACTTGTAGATCCCGTCGCCCACCGACAGGTCGGGGCGGTGCAGACCTTCACCGCTGCCGACGTACACCACGTCGGGTGAGGACGGGGCCACGGCGATGTCCCCGATGGAACCGGTCGGTTGATCATCGAAGATCGGCCGCCAGGTGCGGCCCGCGTCGTCGGTCTTCCAGACGCCCCCGTTGACCACCCCCATGTAGAAGACATGCGGTCTGCCGGGTACGCCGGTGATGGCTTTGCAGCGGCCCCCGCGGAACGGGCCGATGGCCCGCCAGTGCACCTCGGAGAAGGGAGATGCCTGGGGACCCTGGACCCGGGGCGGATCGGCACTCCGCGGTGCCGCGCCCGTCGGCGGGATCACGAGAAGCAGCGGAAGAACGGAAAGGAATCGTCGCAGCGGCATTCTGATCACCTCCAGTTCCGCCAGTCTACCCCCGTGTCCCGGGGAGGTACAATCGTTCTGAAGAAACCGGTCGGCCTCGAGGCTCCCGGGGCCTATCATCGGATCATTACCTGTACGAAAGGACCCGGATGATGAGAGGGTCGCACCTGTTCGCACTGGGGCTCACGGGTCTGGTTCTGACGATTCCGGGCCGGGCGGATCGGGCCGTCGTCCACCGGCCGCCGGCGCCCCGGCCGGCTGCCGCCCCGGCCGACACCACCACCCCCGTCATCACCCACGGCCCCTACCTGCAGCTGCCCTCACCGACCTCGATGACGATCGTCTGGCATACCGACCGGACGTGCGTCTCCCGGGTCGAGTTCGGTTCCGGCGACCGGCTCGAACGGCAGGCGATCAGCAGCCGGCACGGCCTGATCGACAACGACCGGACAAGCCACATCATCCGCCTGACCGGTCTCGAACCGGGTACGACCTACTCCTACCGGGTGGTTTCGAAAGCCTTCCTCGGATATGAGCTCCAGCATATCGTCGCCTGGGGCGACTCGGTCGTCGGCGATCGTTTCACCTTCACGACCCTCGATCCGGGGAAGGAACGCTTCTCCTTCTGCATGGTATCCGACCTCCACGGGCGGGCGGAGGAACTGGCGGCGATGATCGCGAGCGACCCCTGGCGGGATGTCGATTTCGCGGTCTACAACGGCGACATGATCGACGACTTCATGGACCCCGATCAGATGTTCGCCGGATTCCTCGATGTCTCCGTCGAGGGGTTCGCGCGCCGCACCCCCTTCGTTTTCGCCCGGGGGAACCACGAGGTCCGGGGGCGGTACGCCCGGAACATCCCCGACGTCATCCCCCTGCAGGAGGGGCGGGCCTACTACTCCTTCGATCACGGCCCGGTCCACTTCATCGTGCTGGATTCAGGGGAAGACAAGGAGGACGAACACCGCTACTACAACGGCCTGGTGGATTTCGCCCGCTATCGCGCCGAGCAGGCGCAGTGGCTGGCCTCGGACCTGCGGAGCGAAGCCTCCCGGAGAGCCCGGTTCCGCATCGTCATCTCCCATATCCCGCCCCGGGGAGCGGACACGTACTGGGCCCGGAGCGTCAGGGAATCATTCGAACCGCCCGTTCAGGAGGCGGGGGTCGATCTCTGGCTCTCCGGGCACACCCACCGCCTGAGTCGGATCGATCCGACCCCGGGCGAGAACGATTACCACCTCCTCATCGCACCGACCCATGCCGTGACCAGGGTGGATGTCTCGCCCGGCGAACTGCAGGTCACCGTCACCGGCACCGACGGCGGGAGGCTCGATGCTTTCGCAGTCCGGCGCTGACGGCTGTCCGGCGGACAATACCCCGGCGGTGAGCAGCATCTCGGGTTCTGAGAAGTCCGCAAGGCCGGGATTCAGTCCTGCGGCTCCAGCTCCTCAAGGATACGCGAGGCGGGTATGGCTCGGATCGTCTTGCCGAGGGGAAACGACCGGGTGCCGGCGTGGATGACGGTGAGGTCGTCGAGTCTGAGATCTTTCATTGCCGACCTCATGGAAGGGGATACTCCGGGTGCGTCGGTTCGCTTGAACTCGAATCCTCTGCGTCGCATCCCTCTCACCACCAACAGGTCGAGTTCGGCCCCGGTATGAGTGGCCCAGAAGAAACACTCATCCCATCGGGCGTCAATGTGCCGGACGACGGCTTCCAGACAGAAACCCTCCCAGGAAGCGCCCAGCTTGGGATGAGACTCGATCTCGGCGCGCGATTCCAGATTCAGCAGGGTGTGCAACAGACCGGAATCGGCCAGATAAACCTTCGGTGACTTCACCTGTCGCTTGCTGATGTTCTCATGAAAGGGATTCAACCTTCTCACTACCAGCATGGAGATCAGTACATCCAGGTAGTGTCGTATGGTGGTGTCCGCCACCCCGAATGATCGACCGAACTCTGAATAGTTCATCGTCTGACCGTGGTAGTGAGCGAGCATGGTCCAGAAACGACGAAGTGTCTCGGGAGCGATGGTGAATCCGAATTCTCTGATATCGCGCTCCAGAAAGGCCCGGATGAAATCTCTTCGCCAGGCTCCACTGGCTCTGTCGGAAGCTGCGAGGAACGAGCGCGGCAGACCGCCTCTTACCCAGAGGGTGGGCAATCGATCCACGCCCACTTCATCAAGAGAGAATCCTTTGAGTTCGAAATATGAAATACGGCCGGCCAGTGATTCCGAACTCTGGCGCAAGAGGTCCGGCGAAGCGCTGCCGAGGATAAGAAAACGGCAGTCCGAGTCCGGCCGATCGGCCAGCACCCGCAGAACAGGAAAGAGGTCAGGCGCGCGCTGAATCTCGTCAATAACCACCAGACCGCTCAATTCTCTGAGCATGAGCATCGGTTCAGAGAGACGCCTGGCCTGACCGGGATCCTCCAGGTCGAAGTACTCGACGGGTCCATCCCAGGCATCCGCGATGGTGCGGGCAAGGGTGGTTTTCCCGACCTGTCGGGCGCCGATCAGGGCCACGATGGGATTGTTGGCCAGCTTGGTGTGTATCTCCTGCAGGTTCCGTTTGCGGTCAATCATGGCAGCAGCATACCATGAAATCTCTGTTATAACAACCGAGCTTTCAATGTAACAACTGACTCAAGACGATCCGGATGAGCTGTCATTCTGTGATCGTATCCTGGAGACATGCATCGACATCTGGTCCTGATGCCCATACCCGTACTACATTGAACCACAGGTGAATCACGACCGCCCGCGCGGTCCCGTGGTGTCCCGCAAGCAGGGAGGTTCCCCCCATGAAGCCCGCTGCCCGCATGAACATGATCCGTCCGGCCCTCGCCGCCGGCGCCACCCTCACGGCCGTCATCCTGACCGCTGCGGCTTTCAGCCTCACCGCCTGCAGCGGCGCGGGCGGCAATCCACTGCTCCAGGCCGAATGGAACACCCCCTTCGGAGTGCCGCCCTTCGACCGGATCGAGAACGAGCATTACCTGCCCGCCTTCCGGGCGGCGATGGCCGAGCAGAAAGCCGAGATCGAAGCCATCATCACCGATCCCGAACCGCCTACCTTCGCGAACACGATCGAGGCCCTGGAGCGCAGCGGTCGCACCTATACGCGGGTGGCCGGCGTTTTCGGGGCGGTACTGGCGGCCAACACCAACGAGACCCTCGATGAGGTCGCGGCCACCCTGGCCCCGGAACGGGCGGCCCACGCCGACGATATCGCCCTCAACCTGGATCTCTACGCCCGGGTGAAGGCGGTGTACGACCGGCGCGACGAGCTGGGACTCAACCCCGAGCAGATGCGGGTGCTGGAGGAAACCCACAAGGGCTTCGTGCGCAGCGGCGTGAACCTGCCCGATGAGGCCCGGGCACGGCTGCGCGAGATCAACGCCGAGCTGGCCGAACTCTCCCAGACTTTCGGTCAGAACCTGCTCACCGAGACCAACGCCTTCGAGCTCCATGTCACCGACTCCGCCGATCTGGGCGATCTGCCCGGGAGCCTGGTGGCGGCGGCGGCCGACGAGGCCCGGCGCCGCGGACACGAGAGCGGCTGGGTGATCACCCTGCAGCGCCCCAGCTGCGATCCCTTCCTGCAGTACTCCCCGAACCGGGAATTCAGGAAACGGGTCTTCGAGGGGTACATCATGCGGGGGGACAACGGCAACGCCGCGGACAACAACGCCATCCTGTCCCGGATCGCGGAACTGCGGGCCGAGCGGGCCGGCCTGATGGGTTATGAAACCCACGCTCACTTCGTGCTCTCCGACAACATGGCCGAGACCCCGGCCAACGTGTACGCCTTCCTCGATCAGATCTGGCGCCCGGCCCTGCGGGTGGCGAAAGAGGAACGGGACGCCCTGCAGGCCATGATGCGCGCCGACGGCATCGGGGGCGAGCTCGAGGGCTGGGACTGGCGCTACTACGCCGAGAAGGTGCGTCGGGCGCGCTACGCCCTCGACGAGGAGACCCTGCGGGACTATTTCGAGGTTGAAGCCGTGCGCGACGGGGTGTTCGAGATCGCCAACCGGCTCTATGGGCTCACCTTTACCGCGCGCGCCGATCTGCCCCGCTGGCATCCCGACCAGCAGGTCTTCGAGGTGAGGGAGGCGGACGGATCGCACCTGGGCGTGCTCTACATGGACTTCTTCGCCCGCGCGAGCAAGCGGGGCGGCGCCTGGATGAACGATCCGCGGGTTCAGTCCCGGGTCTGGGGGGAGGAGAAAGCGGTCGTCACCACCAACTTCCAATGGCAAGGGTACTCCAGC
>CAYSYY010000031.1:921-7741 GCA_964435265.1 uncultured Gemmatimonadota bacterium | reverse complement strand
TCTCCTTCGACGACGCCCTGACCCTGGCGCACGAATGCGGCCACGCCCTGCACGGTCTTATGTCGGACGTCACCTACCCCTCGCTTTCCGGCACCGCGGTGCCCCGCGATTTCGTGGAGTTCCCATCCCAGATCATGGAGAACTGGATGAGCGAACCGGAGATGATGCGCCTCTATGCCCGGCACTGGCGAACCGGCGAGGTCATCCCCGATGAGCTGGTCGAGAAGATCCAGGCCGCGGGGACGTTCGGTCAGGGCTTCGCCACCGTCGAATACCTGGCCGCCTCCTACCTCGATCTGGCCTGGCACATGCTCGCCGAACCGGAGAGGAAGGATCCCCGGGCCTTCGAGAACGCCGAGATGTCCCGGATCGGTCTGATCGGGCAGATCCCGCCGCGCTACCGGAGCGCCTACTTCCAGCACATCTTCTCGGGCGGGTACGCCGCGGGCTACTACGCCTACATCTGGGCCGAGGTGCTCGACTCCGACGCCTTCCAGGCCTTCAAGGAAACCGATCTCTTCAACCGGGAGGTGGCGGCCCGCCTGCGCGAGCAGGTGCTGAGCCGCGGCGGCACCCGTCCCGGCATGGAGATGTACCGCGCCTTCCGCGGGCGCGATCCCGAGATCGGCGCCCTGCTCGCCAAGCGCGGGTTGACCGGTGGGAACTGACCGCGGAGCGGTTTTCCGGGCCTGTCACGGCGGATGAAGACCGCCCGGGGAATACTCTTCTCTCTCCTGGCGGGAGCGGTGTTTCCGGTGATCCGCGCCGAGGCCCAGAACCCGCTCCCGCGGTATGAGTTCCCGACCGTCACGGTTACCGCCGCCCGCTTCCCCGTCGGGCGCGAGGAGCTGGCCCGCTCGATCACGGTCCTGGATCGGGAACAGATCGCTCGGGCGCCCGCCGCCTCGGTGGCCGAACTGCTGGAGTACGTGGCGGGGCTCGAGGTGCGCCAGCGCGGTCCCTGCGGCGTCCAGGCCGACCTGGGCCTGCGCGGCGGAAGTTTCGAGCAGGTCCTGGTGGTGCTCGACGGAGTGAAGGTGAGCGATCCCCAAACCGGGCATCACGATCTCGATCTGCCGGTCACGCTGGAGGACATCGAACGGATCGAGATCCTGCGCGGTCCCGGGGCGTCCCGGTTCGGACCCGACGCCCTCGACGGAGTGGTACACATCATCACCCGCCGGGGTCCGGCGGGCGGGCCGGTTGTCTGCGTCGAGGGAGGGGAGAACCGGCAGCGGCGGTTCGGGGTGTCACTGGGGTGGAACGACCGACGTACCGGGATGAACGGTGTCAGGCTCTCGCTCGAAGACGGGGCCTCCGACGGGTGGCGTCACAACACCGACTACCGGACGAGGACGTTGAACGGAGCCGCGCACTTCACCTTCGGACGGATCCGGCTCGACCTCTTCCAGGGATTCCTGGACAAGCGCTTCGGCGCGAACCAGTTCTATTCGGCCTCTTTCCCCGAGCAGTGGGAGCATGTACGTACCAGCCTCTCCAGCGCCACCCTCTGCCGCAGCGGCGATCGGGTCGAGCTTGAAACCCGCCTCTGGTGGCGCCGGGGGTGGGACGAGTTCCTGCTCGTACGAACCGATCCCGATTTCTACCGCAACCGCCACACCTCCGATGCCGCCGGTCTGGAGGCGGAGGTGAGGTGGACGGGGCGGCTCGGACAGACGGCGGTCGGGGCTGAGACGGGGCTGGAACGCATCCACAGCTCCAGCCTGGGCGATCACACCCGTCCCCGGCTGGGCGTGTTCACCGAGCACCGCACCCGGTTGGGAGAGCGATTCGACCTGGGGGTGGGAGTCTTCGCCTGCCGTTACCCGGAATGGGGGTGGGAGGTATGGCCGGGGGGGGATATCTCGCTGCGGCTCGCCGGCGGGCTGCATCTCTTCTCATCGGTCGGGCGCTCCTTCCGGGTCCCCTCCTTCACCGATCTGTACTATGCCGATCCGGTCAATGAGGGCGATCCCGGGCTCCGGCCGGAACGGGCCTGGGCGGTGGAATCCGGCGCCCGGATGGGGGGACGGGGGATCGAACTGGAGCTGGCGCTCTTCCGGCGATCGGGCCGCGACGTGATCGACTGGATCCGGACGGAGAGTACCGATCCCTGGCGGGCCCGCAACATTGCACAGGTCACGAGCCGGGGACTGGAGACCGGCCTGACCTGGCTTCCGGCCCTCTCGGGCGGCGCCGATTTCCTGCGCCGGGTGCGGGTCGGCTACACCCGGCTGTATCTGGATCACACTACCTCCGGTTTCACCTCCCGCTATGTCTTCGATCACCTGGCCCATCAGGCGGTGCTCGACCTCAGTCACGATGCCCCTCTGGGGATCGAGGCGGACTGGCGGATACGCTTCGAGGAGCGGGTGGGGGAGAGGGGCCGGACGATCGCCGATCTCCGGATCGCCCGGCGTTTCGGGACCGCCGAGGTCTTCCTCGCCGTCTCGAATCTCTTCAACACCGCCTACCGGGATCTGGACATCGTTCCTCTCCCCCGGCGATGGATCCGGGCGGGTATCCGTCTCGGTTCGGAGGAACAGTGAGCATGAATGTACGAGAAGCGTCATCCGTTCCCTCTCTGAAGAGTTCCATGAACCGATCGGGGAGGGCGGGCATGCCCTCACGCCTGATCACCGCAGCCGTGCTGGGCCTTATCCTGCACCTGGCTCCCGGACCTCCGCCGGTGCAGGCACAGCGTTTCCTGACGCCGGAGTCCGATCTCCATGCGACCCGGCTCTTCTTCTCCCCCACCGCCGAGTGCATGCCGGCGAGATCACTGCGGCTCATCTTCTACGATGGCTCCCTGCCGGTCCTCGGGTTCGGGACCGGCGACCGGATCCTGCTCTCCTGGGCCGGATCGTGGGCCACGGCCAAACTGCAGGTCCTCTCCGGCGAGAGGTTCAGAGCCGCGGTCGGGTATTACGCCAGGATCGAGCGGGACAACGAAGGCACCGGCGCGACCGCCGTCTTCCAGTACCAGGAGGGGAAGATGCTGCTGGCGGGTGGAGCCTTTTACGGCTCCCTCGATGCCGACCACGAATCGTCCGCGGTCCCTTTCTTCGGCGGTTCGTGGCGGCCGGCGTCCTGGATCGCCCTGATCGGGGAGCATCTCGATGTTCCCGGCGAAAGCCCCAGGTTCATGCTGGGAGCCCGGTTCACCTACGGGGTCCTCTCGGCCGACCTCGCGATCGGCGTCCCCTATCGGGAATCCTCCGGGGAACTCTTCCCGGTCATCAACATCGCGCTCGGCTGGGAGCGGTCGGGCCGGTGAGCCGACCGGCCCCGTCGGACCCGGATCCGGGCCCGGTGGGACCGGACGCGGTGTCAGAAAATGAAGGTATGGGCGTACTTGAGCATAATGGTGCGGTCTCCGGTGAAGGGGCGGTGGGGGATCGCGTTCAGCCGGTCGGTGTTGATCCCCTCGTTGTAGACCATGTAGAAATCGTTGCCCTCGCGCGGATTGTAGCGGAACCGCAGATTGGCGATGGCCACGTCGGCGGCGCTGTTGTACTGCACGAACGAGATCAGGGAGAGCTGCGTGGTGAAGGTCAGCTGCAGCCTCAGGCGGGCGATGTGGGCGATGAACCGCTCCCCGGAACCGGGGAAGACGACCCGGTTGAGCTGGTAGTAGCCCTGCAGGTTCACCTGTTCCGACAGGCTCCAGATGGAGATGACCGAGATCCCCCGCTGGCGGCCGTGGTAGTACTGCCCGCCGCTTAGAGTTAGATAGTAGTTGAGAGATCGGCCGGGTGGGGAGCTGTAGGCGGCTTCGGCTCCCGAGAAGGTGTAGCGGCCGGGTGGAACCGCGACCTCATCCGATAGTTCGAAATCCTCATCGAGGTTCTCGGTATTCGATCTCAGCGCCAGGGTGAAGCCGTGGAGCCCCCGGGTGAGACCGCTCCAGAGCAGCGTGTACTCTTCGCTCAGGGGGGCGGCGTCGGAGTCGGTCGTCATGATCGTGCCAGAGAGCGAGAGGGTGGATCGGGCGAGGTACGAGCTCTCATCGGCCGCCACCCGGCCGTACCCGAGGTTGCCGCGCACGACCCGATAATCGGTGAGCAGCATGAAACCGGACGCGGGATCGAAGGCGGATCCCGAACGGGCCGCCGAGGCGCTGTAGAACAGGCCTTCCTGCCGCCGGCGTTCCCACTGAAGCTGGAAGCGGACCGGCTCGAGATCGGTGGGGGCGTAGGCGATCGTGTCGGCGCTGGTCCTGGCCCAGTTCAGAGTCAGATACTCATCCCCGACCACTCTGATAATGCCGTCCAGGGCCCAGGTGTAGTATTCGCTTCCGTCGGTGCCGATCCGGCTCGTAGCGATTCCGCCCAGATAGGAGTTGGGATTGAATACCTGCCGGCGCAGGCGTATCACCCCGAAATTCTCCGAGGGCAGTTCGCTGCTCCGGCCGGTCTGCATCGAGAGCGCGCCCACATCCCAGCGGCCCAGACGGCCGACCAGGCGGACTCCGCCGAGGATCGGGATCTGTTCCCCTTCATACAGGCCGATCCGGCGGCTGTAGAAAACGCTCTGCTGCCCGCCGAGGTTGACGTTGAATATACCGGCCCGTTCCTGGAAGAAACGGCGCTTCTCGGGGAAGAAGAGCGAGAACCGGGTCAGGTTGACCTGCTGGTCGTCGGCCTCGACCTGGGCGAAGTCGGTGTTCACGGTCACGTCCAGGGTGAGGTTGCTGGTCAGGGAGTACTTCAGGTCGAGTCCGGTCTCACGGGTGCGGTTGCGGTCGCACAGCCAGACCGTTTCGGGGTCGTTCAGTTCGTGGGCGAATCCCCCGCCGCCCAGCAGGTAGGGGGTGAGGTAGAGCGGCCGGCGGCTGCGGATGCCGTTGAAAACACAATCCCGGCCCTGGGAGGGGGTGAAGGCGCTCCACTCCCCCCGGGAGAGATCGACGGCCGGGAAGATGTCCACTTCGCTGATGCTGGCGAGGTAGCGCCAGACGAGGATACCCATGACGACCTCGTCGCCGGTGGGGGAGAAGCGCAGGCTGGAGAGCGGGATTCGCAGTTCGGCGAACCAGCCCTCGTCGGTGGTGACTACGGCTGTGTCCCAGAAGGTATCCCAGCTCAAATTGAGCGGCAGTTCACCCGGAACCGCCGTCCGGGCATCGTCGGCGACGGTGAAGTCGAGCCTGATCCCGGCCGGGGTGGTAAAGAAGGCCAGGGCGTTCTCATTGTCGTTGAAGGCGTCCAGCAGGATGCCGAAGTAGTCGTTGTAGGGGTTGAGTTCATCCCGTTTGAGCGACGGCCCCCGGATATCCTCTGGCTGATCGAAGAGCCTCCCGGCCAGGTAGAGGTGGTCATCATCGTAGGCGATCCGGATCTCGGTCGGTTCCGTGGGCGGGTTCCCGAAATACGGCGACTGAGTCACGAGCGGCAAAGGTTCGACCGCCTGCCAGGCGGGTTCATCGCTGGGACCGTCGAGTATGACCGGGCCGGTGAGCCGGGGTACGATATAGCGATCCGGGGCGGGGAGGTCCCGGGTTGGCAGGTTCCGGGTGGAGCGGTCCTGGGCGCCGGCCGGTCGGGGAACAGCCAGCATCAGGAGAATGCAGAGAGAGATGAACGGTCGTAGTCGGGACATCACCACCTCGGCCGCGGAATCCCGGCAGGCTATCAGGACCGGCATCGGGATGCAATACGACATTATAACGGTGAGGTTTCGAGGCTTTATACTGCCGGGGGCCGGCGCTACTCTACCGATGTGAGCGAACCGTAGGAGGGATCGGATGAAGAACTGGAAGCGGGGTTGGCCGGCTGGCTGCGCCGCACTCCTCGCCGGTGGTGCCGTGCTCCTGAGCGCCTGCGCCCGCGAACCCGGCGTGATAGATCTGCATGTCCTCTACGCCGGGGATCTGAGCCTGGAGCGGGCGGCTGACTGGAAGGGGTTCCTGGAAGAACACTTCACCGGTGTGGACACCATCGACGTCGCCCGGCTCTCACTCGAAACAGCGGCCGGGGCCGATGTCGTCATCATCGACGGTTCCTACCGGCTGGAGGAAAACCGGATCTACCTGCCGAAGGTCCCGCCGCTGGACCGCGATTTCACCCGTCCGGTCATCATGATCGGCGCAGCGGCCGGCAAGACCCTGACCCAGATGGATCTCAAGCTCGACTGGATGTGACTGTGCCTGAAGAACACGGCCCACGGTGTGGTTGCCGATCACGAGATCTTCACCCGGCCCTTCCGCGTCACGCTTACCTTCACCGACGTCGGGGTATCCTCCAGCTACCGCCGCTACCACAACGGGCGGGACCTGCCTCCGACGATCCCCGGCTGGGTCGTACACGATGAGATCGAGGGCACGTACGGTCTCGTCTCCGATCCCTTCGGTTTCGAGGATTCCCCCGACTGCGAGTACATCTCCAGCGGTCTGAATTCCAAGGCGGTGAACTCGGTGGCCCTGGGACGCCAGGGGAACTGGTTCCTCTGGGGCTTCTGCGGTCCCCCCGCCACTCTGACCGAAGAGGCGAAGCTGGTCTTCGTGAATACCGTCGTATACATGCGACAGTTCGATGGACAACGGGCCTACGGTACGGCCGGGAAGAGGGGACGCGACTGGGTCCTGAGCTACTGCGGCTGGCTCGATGAGGAGGATGCCCGGGAGTACTACCTGGAGCGTTTCGATCCGGGGCTGCTGGCCGCCGCTGATTCGAGCGGCGCCCGGCTGGCCGAACTGTTTGCGCAGAACATGGAGTACGTCTACGTCGACGACGACGACCGCTGGACGATCGATGAGGACGCCCGCGCCCTCGGGCTCTCCAACCGCCGTCCCGAACTGATCGAGGCCTGTATCGGTCTG
>CAYSYY010000031.1:0-911 GCA_964435265.1 uncultured Gemmatimonadota bacterium | reverse complement strand
GCTGGAGTCGAACGACGGCGAGGCCGAAAGAGCGCGCCGTCTGCTCACCCGCTACACCGAGGTGACTTTCCCCTCCGCTGCCGAGTGGCGGAGCTGGTTCCGGGCCAACCGGCGGCGGCTCTACTTCACCGATACCGGGGGATACCGTTTCAAGGTGAGACCGGACTGAAGGCCCTGCGGCCGCCCCGGCCGGTCCCGGCGGCGATCCTACGGTCCGATCATCTCTTCCGGGTGATCGCCGGAGCTACTCGATCGAGATGCGCTGGGCCGCCGAGACCCAGAGCACCTCTCCCAGCTCGGGGTGCCGCTGCAGGACCTCGTTCCCCTTCTCCTGCAGCCGTTCCTGGGTGAAACCCAGGAGGACCAGGTCGGCCGAGGCCGAGACGTGCTGCACCACCTTGCTGAAGTCGGTGGTCTCATCGGTGGGCACGATGCTGATGTTCTTCCGGCTGATGGGGATCCGCCCGGCGGTAACGAGTTCCTTCAGCTTCTGCGACTGTTCCTCGACCTCCTCGTGCGGGAAGGCGGCGTAGACCGTGATCTCGGCCGCGCGCCAGTCGGGGTGGGCGAGCAGTCCAGAGACGACGTAGGTGACGAAGACCGCGCTCAACGCGAGGAGGACATGCTCGACGCGGAAGAAGGAGCCGCGCAGCACCAGGGCCGAGACGGCGATGCCCGCCAGCGGGACCGTCGCGTAGCGGCTGATCCCCGCGAGCAGCTCGAGGCTCGCCGCCACCCCAGCGAACTCAGCGCACATCGTTCCCACGTTGGCCACCACCAGGGCGGCACCGTGGATTCCCCGCGCCTCTTCGATCAGGTCCAGGGCGCGGTCGACCTTCTGCCTGTAGCTCAGATCCGACACCAGCCGGTGGATGTCCTGGCTCTTCGCTCGTTCGATCAAGGACGCTACG
>CAYSYY010000030.1:14977-15292 GCA_964435265.1 uncultured Gemmatimonadota bacterium | reverse complement strand
CTGGCCTCGGAACTGGTGCGTGGCTCGTGGCTGGAGCGCACCCACCTCGGGCTCGACTACTTCGACGCCAGCATCAACCGGGTGGCCGCCTGGGTCATCGGGACCCGCAGCCTGCTCAAGGCCCTGCTCTCAGCCCTGCTCGAACCGGTCGAGACCCTGTGCGAACTCGAAGCCGCAGGCGATCTGACCGGCCGTCTGGCCCTGCTGGAGGCGTTGAAGTCCCTGCCCGCCGGAGCGGTCTGGGATCGCTGGTGCGCGCTCAACTCGGTGCCGGTCGGGACAGCCTGGCTGGAGGCGGTACGCTCCTACGAGCAC
>CAYSYY010000030.1:0-14967 GCA_964435265.1 uncultured Gemmatimonadota bacterium | reverse complement strand
GGGAGTGAGGCGGTGAGCGATCCGACGGCACCGGAGGCACGGGGCGGGCCGGAAAATGCGGCGGTGCCGGCGGCGGAGCCGGGCGGGCTGCGGATCGGTCTCGACAACTACGGTCTCCTGCCGCTGGGTCTGGAGCCCCTGGCGGTTCTGGCCTGGGCCCGCGACCACGGCGCCGACGGGGTACAGTTCTCCGGACTGACCGCCGACGAGAGCGCCCGGGTGGACGACGCCTACCTCGCCGCCATGCGGGACTTCTGCGCCGACACCGGCCTGTACCTGGAGTGGGGCGGGGGGCAGCACCTCCCGTTCGACCTCAAGAGCTGGCGGGCGAAGGACATCTTCGCCGTCAACCGCCGGGCGGCGGAGCAGGCGGCGGCGCTCGGCACCAGGGTGGTACGCTCCTGCTCGGGGGGGCTCATGCGCTGGGATCCCGCCAATCCCGACACCACCGTCCTGCTCGAAGCCGCCGCCCGCGCCCTGGGTGAGCAGCGGTCGATGCTGCGCGATCACGGTGTGGTGCTGAGCCTGGAACTGCACTTCGAGTTCACCACCAGCGAGCTGCTGCGCCTGTTCGAGCGGTGCGGGGCCGATCCGGGCGACTGGCTGGGGATCTGCCTCGACACCATGAACGTGCTGACCATGCTCGAGGAACCGGTTGCGGCCACCCGCCGGATCCTGCCCTGGGTCACCTCCACCCACATCAAGGACGGCGGGATCGTGCTTACCCCCGACGGGCTCCTGACCTTCCCGGCGGCGGTCGGTACCGGCATCGTAGACCTGGCGGGCATCTGCGGGCTGCTGGCCTCCGAACACGGTGAGATGAACCTATCGATCGAGGATCACGGCGGTTCCTTCCACCTCCCGGTGTTCGAACCCCGCTTCCTGGCCGAGTTCCCCGACCTGGCGCTCGACGAGTACACCGGACTCCTCGGCCTTGCCCGTCGTACGGCGGAGCTGATCGAGGCGGGGAGCTGCACGGTGACCGAGCGTGAGCGCTGGCCGGAGATCTGTGAGGAGCGCCTGCGGGGGGATATCGCGAGCCTGCGGGACCTGCTCGCCGGGATGGAGCAGAGGGGGAGGGGGGAATGAGGTCGCCGTGAGCCCCTTTCCCCTCCGCGGTTCCGGCGACCTGATCGCCCTGGCGCAGGAACTCGGGGCCCCCATGCCCTGGAGCGACGAGCTCGACCGGCTCTTTCAGCCCCTGGAGATCCGTCTCCCTGACGGCGCGACCCTCTCCCTCCCCAACCGGCTGGCGGTTCATCCGATGGAAGGCTTCGACGCCGAGCCCGACGGTTCGCCGGGCGAGCTGGCGCACCGACGTTACCTCCGGTACGCCGAGGGCGGGAGCGGCCTCATCTGGTTCGAAGCCACGGCGGTGGTCCCCGAGGGACGGTCCAACCCCCGTCAGCTCCTGCTCACGACCGGGACCGTCGCCGGTTTCGAGCGGCTGGTGGAGGCGACCCGCCGCCGGGCGGAAGCGACCTTCGGCGGAACCCACCGCCCCCTGCTGGTGCTGCAGCTCACCCACTCGGGGCGCTTCAGCCGGCCGGAGGGGCTCCCGGTCCCGCGGGCGGGGGCCCTCAATCCCCACCTCGACGGGCGCTTCCCGCAGGTTGAGATCCTCACCGATCCCGAACTCGACCGGCTCATCGAGACCTTTATCGCGGCCGCCGGCCTGGCCGCCCGGGCGGGTTTCGATGCCGTCGATATCAAAGCCTGCCACGGTTACCTCCTGCACGATCTGCTCTCGGCCTTCACCCGCATCGAAAGCCGGTACGGAGGCCCGGACCTGGCCGACCGGTCCCGCTTCATGCAGCAGGTCTTCGCCGGTGTCAGCCGGGCTTCGTCCGGTTCGGAACCGGCGCTCGCGACCCGGCTCTCGCTCACCGACGGCCTCCCCCGGCCATGGGGTTTCGGTACCGACGGGGCGGGCGCTCCCGATCTGACCGAGCCCCATCAGCTCCTGCGCATCCTCACCGCCGCCGGCTGCCGGCTCCTGAACGTCACGGCGGGGGTGCCTCAGCTCTTCCCCTGGCTTGGGCGGCCGTACGACCGGCCGGCCGGGGGGGACGGATCCGCCCCCGAGCACCCCCTCACCGGAGTCGCCCGCCTTCTGGAACTGGCGGGGGAGGTCACTCACACCCATCCCGACCTTCAGGTGGTGGCCACGGGGTTCTCCTGGTTGCGGCAGTTCTGGCCGGGAGTGGCGGCGGGTGTTCTCGCCGGAGGCGGAGCGCACCTGATCGGGCTCGGGCGGAGTTCCTTCGCCTACCCCGAAGCCCCGCGGGATCTCATGGATGGACAAGCGCTGGATCCGAAGAAGGTCTGTGTGGCCTGCTCGCGCTGTACCGAGCTCATGCGGGCCCTGTGTACCACGGGGTGTGCCGTGCACGATCCGTACTATGCCGCTCTCCACCGGGAACTGACGGGTCGGGTATAATCTCATTGAGCCCGTCGGGTGCAGCCTGAGGCGCCGATCCCGCGTATCATATCCCGGACCCGCGCCCGGCCGGGGGAACACGGTCATGGAAACGGTCATGAAGACGGCAGCGGCATACCTCAGACCCGTTCTCGGCGTCCTCCTCGCCCTGGGCCTCGGGACCGGATGCGCGTCCCATCCCACCGGTGACGATCCATCCGGCGTATCCCTCACCCTGAAATGGAGCACCCCCCGCACCCTGAGCGAGCCGGGGTCGGTCTGCTACGATCCGATCGGAGAGTTGCTCTACGTTTCCAGCATCAACGGCGAGCCCGCCGCCCGGGACGGTAACGGGTTCATCTCGAAGGTGAGCCTTGCCGGCGAGGTGCTCCAGCGGGAGTGGATCGCGGGCCTGAACGCCCCGAAGGGCATGGGGATACAGGACGACCTCCTCCTGGTCGCCGATATCGACGAGATCGTGGCGATCGATCTCACCGACGGATCCGTACTCGCCCGCCATTCCCCGCCCGGCGCGCAGTTCCTGAACGATCTGGTGGTGGTCTCCACCTGGCAGGCGCTCGTCTCCGATTCGGGCGCGGACTGTATCTACTCCCTGGAAGGAGACGCCATCGATACCTGGTACTTCTCCGGCATGGAGGGTCCCGACGGATTGCTCATGCACGACGGCGTTCTGCTCGTCGGTTGTGCCGACTGCATCCTCGCGGTTCACCTCGACAACAAGGCGGTCGGCCGCCTGATCGAGAGCACCGGTCCGGTCGACGGGCTGGTCTCGATCGGGTACGGGTACCGGCTCTTCTCCGACGGGATCGGACGCGTGTACCTCGCCGATGACGGGATCGGCCCGGAACTCCTGCTCGACACGACGTCCGGGGGGATCGGCACCGGCGACTTCGCCTATGCGGCCGCGGCGAAGCTGCTGCTCGTACCGACCCTCGCCGATGACCGGGTGCGGGCCTACCGGGTCACGGTCACTCCGTGATGATGGCTACCACCTCGGTCGGTGTGAGATCGTGGTCCTCGGCCGGCGCGAAGTTCCCTTGTATCGGTTCACTCGGTCGAGAGCCGGATGGGAGGGATACGGTCCCGGGGGGGAGTGGCACGCGGTCGGAGTAATCGTGCTACGAAATAAATAATCGTGGCATAAATGCCGGGTTCTACCCATACTCCATTCCGTCTGGCGTAGATACCAGCACACCGCTCCCTGATTCTGGGACAGAGTGCGCAGACCGGAGCCCGACCTCATGAGACGTTCCCCGATCCTCCTGCTCGCCGTCCTGGTCCTCTCTATCGGTTGCGCCGGATCCGTCTCGGCCCAGTCGCGCCGGGTACACCGGGTGCTCGACGCCGACTCCCTGGCGGTGCACTACCTCATGGATCCGATCGTGGTGACGGCCACCAAGGAGGAGAACAGCCAGCGGGAACTGGCGGCCAGCGTCTCGCTGCTCGGACTGCAGGAGCTGGCCGCCGCAACCTCAGGCTCGGTCCTCGAGGCGGTGCAGAACTGCATCCCCGGTCTCTACGTGACCGAGTGGGGGGCTCTTGGATTCGGTGCGGCGGGGCAGGCGGCGGGAAAGATCTCGATCCGCGGCACCGGCGGCGGTGCCAACACAAACGTGCTCATCCTGCGCAACGGCCGGCCCGATTTCATGGGATTGATGGGCTGCACCATCGCCGACGAGTTCTCGACCGAAGGGGTGGAGCGGGTCGAGGTGATCCGCGGTCCCGGCTCGTTCCTCTACGGCACCAACGCCACCGGCGGGATCATCAACATCATCCCCCGGCGCCGCCACAGCGACGGCTTCGAGACCCGCCTCGGCTCGGGCCTGGGCAGTTTCGACACTCGCCGCCTGAGTCTGAGCCACGGCGGCAAGAGCGGCGCCTTCGACTACTACCTCACCGCGGCCCACCGCCAGACCGACGGCCATCGGGACTACACCGCGTATGAAGGCCGCCACTACACCGCTCATGCCGGCTGGCGGCTCACTGAGACCGCAACGCTGGAGGTCAACGCCAACCTGGCCGATGTCATGGTCTGGGATCCGGGGCCGGTGAGCGATCCGCGCCTTGACAACTGGTACGACCTGCTGCGCTCGGGGGGCGATCTGACCCTGATCGACCGGCGCTCCTCGGGCGAGCTGAACGTCAAACTGCATGCCAACGTCGGGACTCACCGCTTCTTCGACGGCTGGCGTTCGAAGGACCGCACCCGGGGCCTCATGATCTACCGGACCGCCCGGCTGGGGACGGGCAACACCACCACGGCCGGTTTCGACGCCAAACAGTACGGCGGGCACGCCCGTGACGCCACGGCCGCCTACGGGGAGCACTGGATCACCGAGTACGCCCCCTACCTGCATACCCGCCAGCTCCTGGGGAGCCGGTTCATCCTCTCGGCCGGTCTGCGCGCCGAGCATCATTCCCTCTTCGGCTGGGAGGCCCTGCCCAAACTCGGTCTGGTGGCCCACGCCGGCCCGGCCACCGACCTGAGGATCTCCCTGGCCAAGGGTTTCCGCAGCCCCTCGATCCGCGAGCTCTACTTCTGGCTTCCCGCCAACGACACGCTGACTCCAGACCGGCTCTGGAACGCCGAACTCGGGGTGATCCGGCGTTTCGGCGAGACGGTCAAGGTCGAGGCGGTCGTGTTCCGCTCCCGCGGTTCCAACCTCATCCAGTTCTCCGGGCCGCCCCCCCGCTGGATCAACGGGGGTTCCTACGATCACACCGGCTGCGAGGTCATCGCCGACTGGCTCCCCGCGCCGCGGCTGCTCCTGCGCGGCACCTGGTCCGATATGGCGCTCGATCCCGACGTCTACAACATCCCGGCCCGCAAGCTGACCCTGTACGCGGGCTGGAGCCTGCCCCGGTTGACCCTCTCGACCAACCTGATAGGGATCATGGACATGCAGGGAGCGCAGTGGGGACCCAGCCCGGTTCCTATCCTGCACCCGATGGACGACTACGCGGTGCTGGACCTGAGCGCGGAGCTGCGGGTGATCCCCGGCACCGAGCTGCGCCTCTCGCTGCGCAACGCCCTCGGTACCGCCTATGAGGCGATGTGGGGTTATCCGATGCCCGGACGGCAGCTGATCGCGGAACTCGACTTCACCTTCTGAAGGACGGCGGAGTGACGCACCGCGATATCGAACCCCGCGAGCTGGCCCTCGGCGGGCTCTTCGGCGCCGCCGCCCTGGTACTGCCGTTCCTCTTCCATCTCGTCTCGCTCGGGGCGCCGCTGCTGCCGATGTACCTGCCGCTGATGGCCCTGGCCTTCCTGGTGCGCCCGGCGGTGGCCGCGGCCACGGCCTTCGCCGCGCCGCTGCTCTCGGCCCTGCTGACCGGCATGCCCCCATGGTACCCGCCGGTCGCTCCCGCCATGGCGATCGAACTCCCGATCATGGCCGCGGCCGCCGCCGCTCTCTGGCGGCGCCGGCCCGGCAGCGTGCTGGCCGTGCTCATGCCGGTCCTGCTGCTGGGCCGTCTCATCCAGTTCGGCCTGCACTACCTCATGGGGTTGCTGCTCGACCTGCCCCCGGAGTTCCTCTCCATCGCCTCGCTCATCGCCACCCTGCCCGGGATAGGACTCATGATCGTTGTGATCCCCCCGCTGTATCGCCTCATCGGTCTTCGCCACCTTCCGGCCGGAACAGGCGGTGCACTGGAAGAAGATATCGCGCCGATCCGGGCGTACTTCGATGCCCGGGCCGACGACTGGGACGCGATCATCGACCTCGACCGGGTCACCGCCCGGCTCCACTCCGGGCTCGATGAACTGGGGATCGGATCAGATGAGCGCATCCTCGATCTGGGCTGCGCGATCGGCTGCCACGCCATCGAGCTGGCGCACGGGAGTGCTGCTGGGTGTCCTGCTCGAACGGCTCGGCCCCGCCGCCCGGGTCGAGGCGGTGGACCTGGCTCCGCGCATGATCGCCCGGGCGAGCGTCAAACACCCCGACGCCCGGGTCCGCTTCCACGTCGCCGGGGCCGCCCGGCTGCCCCTGCCCGATGCCTCGGTCGACCGGGCCGTCTGCTTCTCGGTCTGGCCGCATCTGCACGATCCCGACGCCGTGATCGCCGAACTCGAGCGCGTCCTGCGCCCCGGCGGGACCGTCCACGTCTGGCATGTGGACGGGCGGGAGACCATCGACGCCATTCACCGCGGGGCCGGGGAGGCGGTTGGCGACGACCGGCTCGAACCGGCCGACGCTCTTGCCGGACGGTTCCGGCGCCGGGGATTCACCGTCACCGAAGCGGTGGACACCGCCGACACCTACCGGGTCACGGCCGTCTCGAGCGCTCCGGAGGCATCATGATCGGGCCGAACCCTGCTGCGCGGTGGGGCGCCGGGCGCGGACCTCTGGGCGCGGTATCCGCCGGTCCCCGTCTGCTCGCCTGGCTGCTGCTGCTCGCCGCCCTCCTCGTCGCCCGCCCGCTGGTCCTCCCCGAGCTCGCCCTCGCTCTCATCGCCCTCCTGCTCTGGTCGCTGGCCGCCGGCACCCCGCTGCGGACCCTTCGCGTCCTCGCCGGGCTTGGTCTGGTGCTCTTCCTGCCCTTCTTCCTCTTCCTGCCCTGGACGGGGCGGGGGGAGGTGATCGCGACCATCGGGCCGCTCGCCCTGCGCAGTGACGCCTGGGTCGCGCCCGGCACCGTTCTCTTCCGGGGGGTCGGCTGTCTCATCCTGGGGGCCGGAGTGCTAGCCGGCTTCACCGAGGAGGAGTTCCACCGCGCCGTGGTGCGCCTGCCCCTGCCGCGGCTGGTGCGGATCATGATCGTGCAGATCGTACGCTTCCTCGCTCCGCTGGCGCACGAAGCGGTGGGGATCTCCCGAGCGGTGCTGGTACGCGGCGGGGGGTCGGGGGGCCGCGGCGCGGTGCAGATCGCCCGGGCCCTGCCGGCCGCCTGGCTTCCGCGGGTCCTCGACCGCTCGGTTCGGGTCTCTCACGCCATGGAGGTGCGCGGCTACACCGGTCAGCTCTTCGATCCGGAACCCCCGACCCGGGGGCCGGCGGCGCGCGACCTCACGGCCGTGATCGCCGCGGGGCTCTTCCCGGCCGCGGTGATCGCGATGAGGATCATCTCCCCGTGACCGCCGCGGCGACGGTGAGCGATCCTGTCCTGGTGCTTCGGGACATCCGGGTCAGCTATCCGGGTAGTGATGGAGCGGTCGTCGAGGAAGTGAACCTGTCGCTGGAGCCGGGACAGCGCCTGGCCCTGCTGGGGCTCAACGGCTCGGGGAAGACGACCCTGCTGCTCGTTCCAGCCGGACTCATCCCCTTCACCGGCCGGGCGGAAGTCTCAGGGCTGGAGGTCGTGAAGGCAAACCTCGCGGCGGTGCGCCGGCGGATCGGTTTCCTGTTCGCCGTGCCGGAGGACCAGATCCTCTTCCCGCGGGTCCTGGACGATGTGCTCTTCACCCTCGATCGCCGGGGCGTCGGCGGTGAAGAGGCCCGCGAGGAGGCGCGGCGGATGCTGCGGCTGGTGCGGATCGGGGAGCTGGAGGCGCGCAATCCCCATGCCCTCTCCCACGGCGAGCGGATGCGGGTGGCCCTGGCCGGAGCACTGGTGGGCGAGTCCGAACTGCTGCTCCTCGACGAACCCTCGGCGGCGCTCGATCCCCCCGGCCGCGCCGCCCTGGCCGCCCTGCTCACCGGCCTGCCCCCGGCTATGATCATCGCCACCCACGACCTGGCCTTCGCGCGTACGGCCTGCACGCACTGGACCGTCCTCGACGCCGGCCGCCTGCGCGGCCCTGTCCGGCCGATCGCCGATCTGCCCGCCGATCCGCTCCAGATCTGGCCCGGGATGCCCTCCATCCGGTAATACTCTCGTAACAGGGCACGAGGCCGGGTGTCACGCCTTAAAAAGAGAGGCGCCACGGTACCTGTCGGACCGTAGCGCCTCAGGGTGGAGTCGGCCGGTCGGTTCCCGGTCCGTTGATCGGGGCGTCTACCGGCCGCCTTCGGGAGTGAGCGTGAAGTCGATATCGGGGGTGTCGGCACCCGCGGTGACGGCGACGTTCTCAACCACGGCGCTCGCGTACCCCGGAGCGCCGGCGATGATGTCGTACGAGCCTTCCAGGAGCGCCTGCAGGACGAACGCCCCGGTGACGTTGTCGGCGTAGGTGGTCGTGATGGTGTCAGCGGTGCCCGGGGTGACGGCCGTTACCAGGGCGTCGATCCCCGTCGGGGTGATGGTGCCCGAGATCGTGCCCGAGAGGATCCGCTGGGTCATGCGGATGGTCGGCTGGAGCTGATAGGTCGGGTTCCCCGTGCCCACCACGCGCACTGACTGGCCGGCGTCGAAGTCCATGATGAGTTCGGTGATCACACCCGGGCTCACGTGGAAAGCGTTCACCAGCTTCAGACCAGACTGGGTGCCGCCGGGGATGAAGAGGTCGTGCACCTCGCCGTCGATGGTCACGGTCGCCGATTCGATGAAGATGCGGATCTGGCTGTAGGTCCCGGCTTCGAGCTCCACCTCACCGAGCAGGGCGCTGGCACCGTTGACGTACTCGAGCAGGTCGAAGGTGCGGGCCGCCTCGCTCAGGGTATCGGGCAGGACGACGATCCATTCACCGTCCTCGCCCTCGGGCTCGGCGTCGCTGTTCTTGTGGACCATCACCTGCGCGAAGATGATGGTGATCGCCTCGACCCCTTCGAGGTAGATCGGCGCGTCCACCAGCTCCATGCGAAGGGTTCCGGTGGCGTCGGAGGGACCCGATGAGTCGGAGCACGACGTCGCGCCGATGGTCGTGACGATCAGGGCCAGAGCGGCGGTGATCAGGAAAATGGGTTTCCTCAGGTTCTTCACGTTTCTTTTCCTCTCTCGAGCCGCCCCCGGTGCACTCTGCGTCCGTCGGGGCGGATGGTGAGTTGTCGTTCCTGGTGCCTGCGGATGCAGGTGCCCTGTTACCTGAGGGAGTATGCAATACCTGTGCCAAGCCCGTTCCGGGGATCGGAACGAACCGGGATGATCATCATAAGTGCTTTGATCACAATGAGTTAGTCGAGACAGGCGGCGACTTCCAGGGGGCCGGGGCGGACCGGTGGGAGTGAACGGGCACGTCCGATGTACCATACGGTACGCACGGATCGCCCCCAGCGGTACACGCACCCCCGCGGCTGACGGTTCCCCGCACCGGCGACACCTGATATTATTCGGACCGCCTCGGGGAACCCGGCCGGTCAGGATCGACAGGACCGAGAGGAGAATGGGATTTCAGATGAGCGAGCGGAGCATCTCCGGCATCTCGGTGCCGATCGTGTCGTGCAACACCGTAGTGGTGGGGAGCGGTGCGGCCGGGCTTGGGGCGGCGGTGAGCCTGCACGCCCGGGGGGTGACCGACGTGGTCATCGCCACCGATTCGGTCACCGGGGGGACCTCGCGCAACGCCGGCTCCGACAAGCAGACCTACTACACCCTCTCCCTGACCGGAGCGGAGCCCGATGCGGTGGCCGCCATGGCTGCGGACCTGGCCGCCGGGGGCGGGATGCACGGCGACCTGGCGCTGATCGAAGCCCGCTACTCGCTCCGCGCCTTCCACCGCCTGGTGGAGCTGGGAGTGCCGTTCCCCCGCAGCCGCTTCGGCGCCCACCCCGGATACCGTACCGATCACGATCCGCGCGGCCGGGCCACCTCGGCCGGTCCCCTTACCTCGCGGTACATGACCGAGGCGCTGGCGGCCGAAGCGGATCGGCGGGGCATCCCGCTCCTCGACCGGCACCAGGTCGTCGCCCTGGTGACCGGGGGTACCGGAGATGAAACCTGTGTCATGGGGGCTCTGGCGCTCACCTCCGTGACCGGTGCGGATTCGACCGATGGCGGATTCGTTCTCTTCAACGCCGTCAACGTGATCCTGGCCACCGGCGGGCCGGGGGGGATGTACGCTCATTCGGTCTACCCGGAGAGCCAGATCGGTTCGACCGGCCTGGCCCTGCGGGCCGGAGCGCGCGCGGTGAACCTGACCGAATCGCAGTTCGGCCTTGCCTCGCTCACTCCCCGCTGGAACCTCTCCGGTTCCTACCAGCAGGTCATCCCCCGCTATCTCTCCACCGATGCCGGCGGCGGGGAGGAGCGGGAGTTCCTCAGCGAGGTCTTCCCCGACGCCGGGCGGCTCGCCCTCGCCATCTTCCGCAAGGGGTACGAATGGCCCTTCGACCCCCGCAAGGTGGCCGGTTACGGTTCCTCCCTCATCGATCTGCTGGTCGACCGCGAACGGCGTGAGCGGGGCCGGCGGGTGTTCCTGGACTATACTGCGAATCCGGGCGGGGGGGAGCGATACCCGTCGCTGGATCCCGACCGGCTGCCCGGGGAGGCGCGGACTTATCTGGCGAACTCCGATGCTCTGGCCGCGACCCCGATCGAACGGCTCGAGCGCCTGAACCCGCCGGCGGTCCGGTTCTTCCGCGACCACGGTGTCGACCTGGGACGCGGGCGCCTCGAGATCGCGGTCTGCGCCCAGCACTGCAACGGCGGGCTGGAGGGGAACCTCTGGTGGGACTCGAACCTGCGGCACCTCTTCCCGGTCGGGGAGGTCAACGGCAGCCACGGGATCTATCGTCCCGGCGGAGCGGCCCTGAACGCCGGGCAGGTCGGGGGGATGCGGGCGGCCGAGTACATCGCCGCCCGATATGCCGGAGCGCCCCCCGATGAGGATGAGTTCCTCGCCGCCGCGGCTCCGGTGCTCGAAGAGAACAGTACCTTCCTGCAGCGGGCCCTGGAACTGGGTGGGGGGGCCGGGCTCGATCCGGCGGGGGTGATCGAGGCGATCGGCGCCCGCATGTCGGAAGCGGCGGCGCAGGTGCGCGATCCGGGCACTGTCCGCCGGGCCCTCGGCGTGGCCCGGGAGCTGCATGAGCGCCTGCCCGGCGAGATCGGTCTCGCCGCGCCGGCCGAGGCGCCCGCCCTCTTCCGGGCCCGCGATCTCACCTGCACGCACCGCCTGTGGCTGGAGGCTATCGCAGCCTACCTCGAACGGGGGGGTGGGAGCCGGGGTTCGTACCTGGTGCCCGATCCGGCCGGGATCGAGGTCTGTCCCGAACTCGGCCCGCCCGGGCGGATCCGGATGAACGACCCCGGCGCCTTCGTGGACGCGCACCTGCTCACTCTCACCCTCGCCCCGACCGGCGAGGTCGTCACCGCGTGGGTCGAACCCCGCCCGGTTCCGTCCGAAGACCTCTGGTTCGAGCGGGTCTGGACCGAGTTCCGGGAGGGATGGATCTTCGATTGAGTCGGGTGCTCCGGTCGTGACGGAGCGGGGCCCGAAGCGGGAAGGAAGAGATCGATGCCGGAACAACCAACCGCCCTCATCACCGGCGCCAGCCGGGGGATCGGTCGGGCCGTCGCGCTCGAACTCGCCGCGGCCGGATGGAACATCGTCGCGGTCGCCCGTACCCCGGCGGGGACGGCGGAGCGGCCCGGTCTACGCGAGCTCGAGGCGCCGGTCCGGGAACGGGGCGGCGGATTCCTGGCGTTCGAGGCCGATATCGCCGATACCGGGCAGCACCCCGCCCTCCTCGAGGCGGCCGGCGAGTCCTTCGGCCGCCTCGATCTGCTCGTCAACAACGCCGGGGTGGCGCCGCTGCAGCGGCTCGACCTTCTGGAAACGGAACCGGAGAGCTGGGACCGGGTGGTGGGGATCGATCTGCGGGGTCCGTTCTTCCTGACCCAGGAGGTTGCCCGGGCCATGCTCGCCGCGGAGCCGGGCACCGGCGGGTACGAGCCGAAGATCGTCTTCATCACCTCGATCTCGGCCGTCGTCTCCTCGGTCAACCGTCCGGAGTACTGTGTGGCCAAGGCGGGCCTGAGCATGACCGCCACCCTCTTCGCCGACCGGCTGGCGGAGGCGGGCATCCCGGTCTACGAGATCCGGCCCGGTATCATCCGCACCGGCATGACGGCGCCGGTTGAGGAAACCTATGAGCGGCTCATCGCCGAAGGGCTGGTGCCGCTGGGGCGGATGGGCGAGCCGGAGGATGTGGCCCGGGTGGTGGCGGCTCTGGCCCGGGGCGATCTCGCCTATGCCACCGGCACGGCCATAGAGATCAGCGGCGGCATGAACATCAGGAGCCTGTAGGAGGAATTCTGTCAGGCGGGGGAGAGCGGCATGGAATCATCGCAGCGGCTGTTTACCGAACTCACGACCGGGCGGCTCGTCGCCCTGCTCTCGCCCTCAAGCCCGGAGCAGTGCCTGGCGGCCTGGGAACTGCTCGCGGCCCACGGGGTGGTCCTCGAGATCGCGTTCCGGTCCGAGGCGGCCGAAGAGGGGATCCGGCGGGTGACGGCGGCCCATCCCGGGGCGCTCCTGCTGGCCGGGACGGTCATGACGGTCGAGCAGGCCGAACGCGCCCTTGCGGCCGGCGCCGCCGGCATCGTCTCGGCCGACTTCATCCCCGAGGTGGTGGACCTCTGCGTGGCGCGGGACGTGCTCTGCATCCCCGGCGGTCTCGCCGACGCCGGCAAGCAGCTGGTGCGCAAGGCCGCCGGCTACGGCTGCACTCTTGAGGAACTCCGCACCGGCCGGCCGTGGCAGTGGAGCTACAAACTCTTCCCGGCCTTCGCGGGTCCGGTCTCCAATATCCATCTGGCCTCGGCCTGGCGGGGGCCGTTCCGGGATCTGACCGTGGTCTACACCGGCGGGGTGACGCTCGAAACCCTGCCCCGGATCGCGGCCGCCGATCCCGGCGCGATCGTCTGCGCCTCGGCCCTGGCCGCCCGGCTCGATGATCCCGACCGGACAGCCGAAGAGATCGCCCACTGGCGGGGAGTGCTCGGGGGGGCTCCGGCCGCGGCGGCGACCGGCGCCCCGGCACCGATCCCGGAGCGGGCGAAGACTCCGGTACCGGCCGCGGAAACGGCCGCGGCACCGGTCGCGGCTCCGGCCGGGGAGCCGGCTGCCGGGTCCCGGAGACCGAGGATCGTCACCTTCGGCGAACTGATGATGCGACTCTCGCCGCCGGCGGGGGTGCGCCTGCGCAACGCCCTCTCGTTCGAGGTCCACTTCGGCGGCGCGGCCGCCAACGTGGCCGCCTCACTGGCCGGTTTCGGGCTCGACGCCCGCTTCGCCTCGGCTCTACCCGGCGACGACCTCGGGATGAGCGCGCTGCGCACCCTGCGCCAGCACGGCATCGGGACCGATCACGTCGTGGTCGCCGGCGGACGCATGGGCAGCTACTTCCTCGAACACGGTTCGGGGCCGCGGGGTTCGAAGGTGATCTACGACCGGGCCGGATCGTCCTTTGCGCGCCTGCAGCCGGGCGACCTGGACTGGCCGGCGGTCCTCGATGGAGCCGACTGGTTCCATTTCACCGGCATCAGCCCCGCCCTGGGGGACAACCTCACGGCGGTCCTGCACGAAGGGCTCGAGACGGCCCGTGAACGCGGCGTGCGGGTGAGCGCCGATCTCAACTACCGAAGCCGCCTCTGGAGTCCGGATCGGGCGCGGGAGGTCATGACCGGGCTCATGCCGTATGTCAGCCTGCTCATCGCCAATGAGGAGGATCCCGAGAAGGTCTTCGGTCTGCGTGCGGAACGCAGCGATGTCGAGGCTGGTGAGATAGACGCAGCGGCCTACGGGGAACTGGCCGGGCAGCTCATCGAACGCTTCGGCTTCGAATCGGTAGCCATCACCCTGCGGGAGAGCATCTCGGCCTCGCAGAACCGGTGGTCGGCCTGCCTGCACGACGGCCGGCAGGTCCACCACAGCCCGGTCTTCGACGTCCCCGTCATCGACCGGGTCGGGGCCGGGGACGCCTTCGCGGCCGGGCTCATCTACGGGATCCTCACCGGCCTGGAGCCGGCCGACGCCCTCACCTTCGGGGTGGCCGCCTCCTGCCTGAAGCACTCGATCTTCGGCGACTTCAACCTGGTAGACGCCGACGAGGTCAGGCGCCTGGCCGCCGGCACGACTTCGGGACGGGTCATCCGCTGAAACGGGATCGGCCGGTACGTATGCCCGCACGAAGGACTCAAGCCGCATGATCGAGGTCGAGGAACACTGGTATATCGATGATCCCGCCGACGGGCATCCCGACGTGCGCACCCGTCTGCGCGACGCCGCCTACTTCTTCCTGGGCAACGGTCTCATCTCAGCGGCCGTGCAGTGGGCGCCGGCCGGGGAGGGGACGCCCCTCGGTCTGCTCATCAGCGATCCCGAACGGCTCGGCCCCAAACGGGCCGCCCTGACCATGGATCCGATCCACGGGCTGGAGCCCACCTGCCTTCAGATCACCGCCTCCGGTTCCGACGAGCCGGTTGAGTGCGGGCCGGTCGGGGATGAACCGGCCGCCGGTGGACCGGGCGCCGGGTCGGTCACCGTGGGCTGGGGCGCGACCGATGGGATCGGTGTGGTGGTGGCACGGTGGAGGGCCGGCGGGCTGACCGTGGAGGAGCTCTTCTCCTGCCCCGATCCGCGGGTGCCGCTCCTGGTGCGCTCCGTTTCGATCGGCGACGAAGCGGAGTGTGAACGCCGCCTCAACCTGCGCACCGCCGCCGGAGCCTCGGAGCTGGAGGAGCGGTTGCGCCTCCCCGCC